>CAZXHR010000115.1:0-13867 GCA_964640465.1 uncultured Opitutaceae bacterium | reverse complement strand
GCGCTCGACCCGCCCCTTCCCACCCCTAGCCTTGCCGTACCCCAAAACACCCATGGCTGAACCCGCATCACTGCTCGGCCCCACCCAACGCAAAATCGTCGCCGTCGCCCTCACGCTCGCCGCCGCCCTGCTCATCGTCCTGTTGCTCGCGCTGCTTGTATTCGGACTCTCCCGCGCGCTCGGGTTCTTCTCCTCAGTCCTCTGGCCCCTGGCGGTCGCGGGCATCGTGGCGTGCATCCTCCAGCCCATCGTCGGCCTGCTCGAACGCCGGCTCCACGTGGGCCGGCTCGCCGCGGTGGCGATCCTCTACGGGGCATTCGTCCTGGCGCTGGCCGGCCTCGTCGTGTCCGTCACGCCGGTTGCCGTGTCGCAGACAGCAGAATTCGCCGGAACCGTGCCCGAGCTCTGGGCACAAGCCTCCGACTACGCCCAGAAGCACTATCCGGAATGGATCGCCTACGGCCGCGAGCGGATGCAGAACCCCGCGGTCAGGCAGTTTGTCGACGGGCTCGCAGAACAGGCGAAGGGTTTGTTCTCCGGCATGCTGCCCGGCGTGAAGGCGGCCGTCGGCCAGGTGCGCGGGGCGATCGGTTTCCTCGTGGGGCTCGCGCTCGTGCCGGTGTACCTCTTCTTCTTCCTCCGCTCGACCGGTGACGCCTTCGCTCAAGTGCGAGGCCTGCTCCCATTCCTGCGCGACGACATCCGCGACGACGTCGTATTTCTCGTGCGCGAATTCGTGGGAATCGTCGTCGCGTTCTTCCGCGGACAACTGCTCATCGGCCTGATCATGGGCGCGATCTACGCGACCGGGTTCACCATCGCCGGTCTCAAGTTCGGATTGGTGATCGGCCTGGGCATGGGGCTGCTCAACATCGTGCCCTACCTCGGCACCATGCTCGGGCTGTCCGTCGCGCTGCCGCTGGCGTTCTTCCAGCCGGAGGGAGGCCTCTGGCTCGTCGCCGCCGTGCTGGGGATCTTCGCCGCAGTCCAAGCGCTCGAAGGCTGGTTCCTTACTCCGCGCATCATGGGCCGGCAGACCGGCCTGCATCCGGTCGTGATCATCGTCGCCATCCTCTTCTGGGGCACCGCACTCGACGGCCTGCTCGGCATGGTCCTGGCGATCCCGCTCACAGCGTTCTTCGTCACCGCCTGGCGGCTGGTGAGACACAAGTACCTCGGGCACGCAGCGGCGGATCATGCCGGCTGAGGCCACACGCTCTGCGATGCGGCGGTAGAACCGCACCTGCGAGGTGCCGGATCGCCGCGGGTGACTGCTTCTACCGACACGCCTCCGCGTTCACTTCGCGGCGAGGCCGCGGATCAAGGCGCGGCGCGCATTCTCCGGCACCGCGACAAAACCCGCCTTCTCGAGGGATACGGCAACATCGTCGCCAAGAAGCGCGCCCACCACCGGCAGGAGCTCTGCCGTGCGCTGCGGATTGAAAGCGATGTAGAACGGCAGACGCACCGAATAATCGCCGGTATGAATGTTCTCGGGGGTCGGCCCGAAGGGCACGTCGGCGGCATCGCGCGAGACGAGCAGCACATGCAGTCCGGCAGTGTCACGCAACACCCCGGGAAACAGGCCGATGCAGTTCGTGTCGATGTGCACCCTCAGCTTCAGTTCCTCGACGGTGGAAAGCTTCAGAACCGTCGTGCTGAATACGGGGTTCGTCAGGACCCCATGCAGGAAGACGTCACCGGCGAGCAGGTTGGGGTCGTCGAGCATCGTCGGCAAAATCGACCTCTGAGCCCACGCTCCCGTGGCACCCAGATCACCCCACTGGCGGATGTTCAACGGTTCCTTCTCGCCCCAGATGCCACCGAGCTGCGCGTAGCTCACCTGCCGCACAGGATTGCTGTCGCTCACCACAAAGGTGACAACCTGATAGGCCAGCGGAATCAGCCGGAACTCGCCCTCCGGCAGCGGCTCGTCGGGCCCGAAGGCGACCACCGCGAGGTCCGCCCGGCCGGCGCGCAGATCATCCATGGCACTGAGGCTTCCCTCTAGCCGCATGCGCAACGCCCTTTCCGCCCCCGACTTCGAGTCCACCAGCGTCTGCTCCAGTGCAGGGCGCAAGAGATCCGAGCCGACGAGTCTCACATCGGCCGCGGCGGCGATCAGCGGCAATCCGGTGCAAAGGGCGGCAAGAACAAGGTGTCGGAACATCTCAGGTACGGGGTTTTGGCCCGACAGCACACCACGAATCCGTGGCGACGCGAGTGCAAACCGGCCGGCACGGGCTGTCCGCGCAGAATCCGTTCAGCCGCGGTCGGTCACATCCAGCTCCGGCCACTGCGCCAGTTTGCGGTGCAACGTACGCCGGCTGATCCCCATCAGCTTGGCGGCCTGCGTGCGGTTGCCGCGCGCCTCCATCAGCGCCTGCCGCAGCAGCCGCTTCTCGTTCTCCTCGACGGAAAGCGGCGGCAGCGCGCCGGTGGCGGCTCCATTCGCTGCACTGCCGACCGACGAAGTCGCTGCAGAAACAGCGGAGAGCGTCGCGACGCCGGCATTTCCCATGCCGTTGGCATCCGCCGCACCGGAGACCGGCCGCGCGAGCGGTGGCAGCGGCACCTCGCCGCGAAACTTCGGCTCGAGGTCGAACTCCGTCAGCCGCCCGCCGCGCCGCAGCACGACGGCGTTCTCGGCAAAGTTGCGCAGTTCGCGGATATTGCCCGGCCAGGGATAGGCCACGAGATGCTTGAGCGCGCCGGGCTCGATGGTGAGCGGCGGCAGGTTGTTCTCCTTGCCGAACTCCGCGACGAAATGGTCGAGCAGAATCGGGATATCCTCCGTGCGCTCGCGCAGCGGCGGTGTGGTGATCCGCACGACGTTGAGCCGGAAGAACAGATCTTCGCGGAACGTCCCCTGCGCCACCATCTGCTCAAGGTTGCGGTTCGTCGCCGCAACCAACCGCACGTCCAGCTGGACGGGCTTCTGGCTGCCGATGCGCTCGACCGAACGTGTTTCCAGAAAGCGGAGCAGCTTCACCTGCGTCGGCAGGCTGATCTCGCCGATTTCGTCGAGGAAGATCGTGCCACCGTCCGCTGCCTCGAAACGGCCCACGCGCCGCTCGGTGGCACCGGTGAACGATCCCTTCTCATGGCCGAAAAGCTCGCTCTCCAGCAGCGTCGCCGGCAGTGCCGCGCAATGCACCGCCAGGAACGGAGCCCTGGATCGTGTGCTGGCTTGGTGGATCGCCTGTGCGATCAGCTCCTTGCCGGTGCCCGTCTCGCCCTCGATGAGCACCGTAGCACGAGACGGCGCCACGAGCTTCACCCGCTCGATCACCTCGTTGAGTTTGGCCGAATGGCCCACGATCCCCTCGAAGCTGAACTTCTTGTCGAGCCGCTCGTGAAGCTGCTGCACCTCCACCTCCAGCGTACGCGACTTGAGCGCCCGCTGAACGACAAGCTCCAGCTTCTCGAGGTTGACCGGCTTGGTCAGGAAATCGAAGGCGCCGCGCTTCATCGCCTCCACCGCCGAGTCGATATTGCCGTAGGCGGTCATCATGATCACGACCGGCTTGTTCGGAAGCGTCAGTGCCTTGTCGATGACCTTCAGCCCCGATTTTCCCGGCATGCGCAGGTCGGTGATGATCACGTCGAACTCCGTCGTATCCAGCAGGTTGAACGCCTCGTCGGCGCTGCTGGCAACGGAGACGTCGTAATTGTCCTCGAACGCGAGCAACAGCCCTTCTCGGGTATGCTTTTCGTCGTCCACAATCAGCACCGACGGTATCATGCGCCGATGAACGCCGCCCGGGAAAATCCGGTCAATGGGAAATCCTGCCGCCCGCAACTCCACGCCGGCAAGAAATGCGCCGGATTCGGCAATTTGCGCGTGGCTGCGCGTCGCCGCCTTCGTATAACCTCTTGGCACAGCTCCGATACCCCCACCGGCATAGCCGCATGGAGCATCGGCCCCCCATCCCTTTTGAAGAAGAATTTGAGCCGGTGTTGTGAGTGAACACCGGCTCATTATCCACAACGGTGGATCGCAGAACAGCCCCGGTCCCGGGGTAGCGGGGCCGGGGCCATTCGCTATCTGACCCCGGCGCACAGTTTCCACTACTGTTCTCCCGTCAAATTGCGCAGCGCTTTGTCTCCGAAGTCAGAAGACTCCGCTGCAGGATGAGCGGCCGAATATCGGGGTGACTAATGGGCTGCGGCCGTTCACCGCCGCAGCGCTCGCAGCAACACCTGCACGGGATGCTCGGCGCGCCGCCCCGTCCCGTCGGCGATCTGCGTGCGGCAGCTCGTGCCCGCTGCCACAATCAGTGTCCCCGGCGCCGCGGCCCGCACCGCCGGCAACACCGCCAGCTCACCGACCCGCTGCGACACCTCGTAGTGTTCCTTCTCGTAGCCGAACGCGCCGGCCATGCCGCAGCAACCGCCGGGAATCGCCTTCACTCGGTGTCCGCGGGGCAGCGACAGCGCCGCCACCGCCTCGCTCATGCTGCTGAGCGACTTCTGGTGGCAATGGCCGTGGAGCAGAATCTCCGTCGGCGTGTCGGCAAAATCGTCGGTTCCGATCCGCCCCGCCTTCGCCTCGCGCGCGAACCACTCCTCGAACAGCAGGCAATTCGGCGCCAGCTCCAACGCCTGAGCCTTCAGGTCCGATCCGACCAGCAGCGGGTACTCGTCGCGGAACCCGAGGATCGCCGACGGTTCCAGCCCGATGAGCGGCTCCGCCGCCGTCACCTTCCCGTGAAGCGCGATCACATTGGTTCGCGCCGCCTCGCGAGCGCGGTCGAGCAGCCCCTTGGAGATCGCCGAGCGCCCGCTCTCGGCATGCTCAGCGACCACGACTGCGTAACCGAGCCGTATGCACAGCTCCACCGCCGCCCGTGCCAGCTCCGGCTCCTGGTTGTCGGTGAACTCGTCGACAAAGAGATGCACCCTGCCCCGCGCCGCCGTGCCTGCCGCAGGCGATAGCGACGCCGGATTCCGCCTCAGCCACGCCCGGAACGTCTCCCGAGCGAACTGCGGCAACGCGCGCTGCGGCGCCAGCCCCAGCGCATGCTTCACCAGCGGAGCGACGAGCGCGTTGCGCGCCCCCCAGTTGGCCAGCGAAGGCCACAGCGAGGCCGCGCGCGCCAGCGCCGCAAAGTTGCCGAACACACGGCTGCGCAGCGGCACGCCGCGCGTTCGGTGCCGCTGGTGCAGCCACTCCGCCTTCAGCAGCGCCACGTCCACGCTCGACGGACACTCCGACTTGCACGCCTTGCACGACAGGCACAGCTCCATCGCCTCGGCGACGGTCGGATCGTCGAACGGATTCTCCGCCGTCGAGCGCGTGAGCGCCTCGCGCAAGACGTTGGCCCGGGCACGCGTCGAGTGTCGCTCGTCCAGCGTCGCCATGAAGCTGGGGCACATCGTGCCGCCCATCTTCGCGGACTTCCGGCAATCGGCGGTGCCGTTGCACTGCTCGGCCAGCCGCAGCACGCCGCCCCAGCGGCCGAAATCCAGCGCCGTGGCGAACTCGCGCGTCGCCTGGTCCTCCTCGTAGCGCAACGACTCGGTCATCGGCCGCGCCTCGACAATTTTCCCGGGATTGAGGATGCCCTGCGGGTCGAATGTCCGCTTGAGCTCGACGAGCAGCGCGTAGTTCCGCTCGCCGATCATCGTCTTCAGGAACGGCCCGCGCACGCGCCCGTCGCCGTGCTCGCCGCTGAGCGAGCCGCCGTGGCGCTTCACCAGCGCGGCGACCTCGGCCGTGAGCGCGTGAAACTTGGCGCGGTCCGGCCCGCGCTTCAGGTCGAGCACCGGCCGCGTGTGGATGCCGCCGTCGCCGATGTGCCCATAGAGCACGCAATCCATCCCGTGGCGACGCATGATCGCCTCGAATTCCTCAAGGTATGCCGGCTGATCCTCGACAGCCACGGCGGTGTCCTCGACGCACGCCACCGCCTTCGCATCGCCGGGAATGTTGGCGAGAATGCCGAGCCCGGCCTTGCGCAGCGCCCACACGCGCCCGATGTCGGCGCCGTGGAGCCGGGGAAACGAATACCCGTAGCCCGCTGCGCGCAGCTCCGCCTCAAGCGCCACGGCGCACGCATCGACCTCGGCGCGCGTCGCGCGGTCCCATTCGACGACGAGCAGCGCACCGGGATCGCCCTCGACGAACGCCCGGTTGCGCGCCTGGTCGCGGTTGCGCGCCGCGCAGTCGAGAAGGATGCGGTCGATCAGCTCCACGGCGTCGGGCGCGTGGCGAAGCGCGATGAGGTTGGCCCGCGTCGCCTCGTGCACAGAGCGCAGGTGCACGACGAGCACCCCACGCTCCGCCGGCGGCAGAGGCACGAGGTTGAGCGTGAACTCCGTCGCCAAGGCCAGCGTGCCCTCCGAGCCGGCGAACAGCGCGCAGAGGTTGAGCGGCGCGCCGTCGGCCGCGAACGGTCGCTGGCGCAGCAGCAGGTCGAGCGCGTAGCCGGTGTTGCGCCGGCGGATCTTCGGCTTGGGAAACTCGCGCAGGATCTCCGCCTTCACCTCCGGCTCGCCGAGATGCGTGCGCAGCCAGCGATAGATGCCCGCTTCGAGTCCGGTGCCGGCACACTTCGCAGCCAGTTCCTCTGGAGCGAGCGGGCACAACGTCGCCTCGCTGCCGTCGGTCAGCAGCACCTTCGCCTCCAGCAAATGGTCACGCGTCGAACCGAAGCGCAGCGAGTTCGCGCCACAAGAGTTGTTGCCGACCATGCCTCCGATCATCGCGCGGTTCGACGTCGAGGTCTCCGGGGCGAACATCAGGCCGTGCGGCTTGAGCGCGAGATTGAGTTCATCGCGCACCACGCCCGGCTCCACGCGCACCCGGCTGTTCGCCGCATCTATTTCGAGGATGCGGTTCATGTGAACGCCTACATCGACCACGATTCCGCCGCCGACAACCTGTCCGGCCAGCGACGTGCCCGCCGCGCGCGGGATCAGCGGCACACCGTGCTGCCGCGCAAACGCCAGAAGTCGCCGCAGATCCGCCACGCCCTTGGGTCGGGCCACCGCCAGCGGCAGCTCGCGGTACACCGAGGCATCCGTCGCATAGCACACGCGACTCGTTGCGTCCCAGGACAACTCGCCGGCCAGCTCCATCCGGAGCGCAGCCAATTCCGATCGCAGATCGATCTGCGGTCTTCGTACAGGTTCGGCGGTCGTCATCGGCGCACCATGGAAACAGGCAGTCCGCACGCCGCAACCCCCACCTGCACTCCAGCCAGTTTGGCCTAAAGTACAGTCTTCTCGGACCCGATAGCTCTCACAGGAGGGAGTAATTCCACTTTATGAACTGGACCATTGGTCGCCGCATCACTCTCGGCTTCGCCGCCGTGCTCACCGTCGTCGCCTGCATCGGTGCCTTCTCTCTGAATCGAGTCTACTCGATCGCCCGCAGCAACAAGGTCGTCACCGACAACGCGATGCCCAGCATCGTCCTCTTCTCCCGCATCGAATCCTTGGTGAAGGGGAACTACATCAACACCACCCAACACCTCGACGCGACCGATCCGGCCAAGATGGCCGCCATCGAGAAGGAGATGAACGAGAAGAGCGACAAGCTCACCGCCCTCTACAAGGAGGTCGACCCTCTCCTCACCACAGAGGAGGCCAAACGCGTCTACGAGCTGATCAAGCCCCAGCGCTCCGCCTACCGCGATGTCCGCACGAAGGTGCTAGCCCTCAGCCGTGAGGGTAAAAACGCCGAGGCCCGCGCATGCATCGAGAAGGAGATGTTCCCGGTCTTCAACCGCTACACGGACGCCCTTCAGGCCTGCATCGAGCTCAACCTCAAGGACAGCGCCGCAGCCATCGCTGCATCCAACATAAGCATCCACCAGACCGAAGTCGGCGTGCCGCTCGGCACCGGCATCGCCGTGCTGCTCGGTGCCCTGATCGCCTATCTCATCACCCGCCGCACCAATCGCGTGCTCTGGCACGTCTCCAGCGAAGTTCGCGAAGGTGCCGGCCAGGTCGCCTCGGCCGCCAACCAGGTCAATGCCGCCAGCCAGTCTCTGGCCCAGAGCACCAGCGAACAGGCCGCCTCGCTCGAGGAGACCAGCGCCTCGCTCGAGGAGATCACCAGCATGACCTCCCGCAATGCCGAGTCGGCCGCCACCGCGAAGGATCTCGCCAACCGCACCCGCACCACCGCCGAGACCGGCTCAGGAGACATGCAGGCGATGACGACCGCGATGGATGCGATCAAAACCTCCAGCGACAACATCGCGAAGATCATCAAGACCATCGACGAGATCGCCTTCCAGACCAACATCCTCGCCCTCAACGCCGCCGTCGAGGCCGCCCGCGCCGGAGAGGCCGGCGCCGGCTTCGCCGTCGTCGCCGAGGAAGTCCGCGCCCTCGCCCAGCGCTGCGCCCAAGCCGCACGCGAGACGACCGCCAGCATCGAGGACTCGATCCAGAAGGCCGGACACGGCGTCGACATCTCCGGCAAGGTCGCCACCTCGCTCCAGCAGATCGTCGAGCACGCCCGCAAGGTCGACTCGCTCATCGCCGAGATCGCCACCGCCTCGCGCGAGCAGTCGCAAGGGCTCAACCAGATCGTCACCGCCGTCTCGCAGATGGACAAGGTCACGCAGAGCCTCGCCGCCGGCGCCGAGGAGTCCGCCGCCTCCGCGCAGGAGATGCACGGGCAGGCCATGTCGCTCGAACGAGCCATCACCGAACTCGACCGCCTCGTTGGTCGCAAGGATTCGGGCACGCCGGCGGCATCGCCGTACACCGCCGCAGCCCATGCCCCTCGTCCCGCCGCGCATGCCACGGCGGCCCACGTCCAGCCCAAGGCGCACGACAAGGCCACGGACAAACACTTCGTCTGAGCCGCAGCGGCTCGACCCGTTCGCAGCGAAGCGCGTGAGCGTTTCTTCCCGCCGTACCATAGCGAAGCTCCTGGGCGCTTCGACGTTCGCCCTCGGGCGCCATCCCCGCAGCCATTCGGCGCACCTCCTCTCGCGCGGCGGGACCGAACAAACACGTCCCGGTCAGTAACCGTCACGGCCGCCGCGCACCTCACTCCGCCTTCTTCTGGAGCAGTTCGGCAACGAGCCGCAGCAGTTCGTTCGGGTTGTAGGGCTTGCCGAGCATCTTCACCTCGTCGCCGGGGAAGAACTCCGGCTGGATCGTGCCCGCGCTGTAGCCGCTGCAAAAGAGCACCGGCTTGTGCGGATCGCGGCTGCGGACCTTCTCATAGATCTCGCGGCCGCTGAGGCCGGGCAGGATGGCATCGAGCACGAGCAGGTCGATCGAGGCGGAACGTTCGAGGTAGAGCTGCCAGGCGCGCTCTCCGTCCTCGACGACAAGCACCGTGTAACCGGCTTTCTCCAACACCCGCGTCGCCAGCTTGCCCACGGACGGATCGTCCTCCGCAATCAGGATCGTGCCGCTGCCGGGCCGCACCGCTGCGCGGTCGGTCTGGGGTGCCGCCGCAGCACCGCGCGCCTGCACCGGCAGGTAGACCCGGAAGGTCGTGCCCACCCCCACCTCGCTGTACACATGGATCAGGCCGCCATGCTTCTGGATGATGCCGTACACGACCGCCAACCCGAGCCCCGTGCCCTTGTCCTTCGGCTTCGTGGTGAAGAAGGGATCGAAGATGCGCGCCATCGTCGCGCGATCCATGCCGGTGCCCGTATCCGTCACGGCAACCTGCACGAACCGCCCCGGCGCCGCCCACGGATGCGCCGCGCAATAGTCGGCGTCGAAGTCCACCTCGCCGACTTCCAGCGTGATCCTGCCGCCGCGCGGCATGGCGTCGCGGGCGTTGATGCAGAGGTTCATGAACACCTGCTCGATCTGCCCGCGGTCGCCGCGGACATTTCCCAACGTCGCCGCCGGCTTGAGCACCACCTCGACCTGGGCGTCGAGCAGCCGCCGGAGCATCTTGATCTGGCCAGCGAGCAGTTCGTTGAGGTCGAGATCGGTGAGCTGCGCGCACTTGTCGTCGCGGCTGAACACCAGCAGCTGCCGCGTGAGCTGCACAGCACGGGCACAGGCTTCACGCACCTGTTGCAGACATTCGTTGCGGTCGTCGTCCGCCGTCGCCTCTTGCGCCTGCATCGCAAAGCCGCCGATCACCTGGAGAAGATTGTTGAAGTCGTGGGCAATGCCGCCGGCCAGCAATCCCACGGCCTCCATCTTCTGCGACAACCGGACCTGATCCTCCAGCCGTGCCTCGCGAGTCACATCCTGGCCGACAAGCACGTAGCTCAGGATCGCCTCGCCCTTGTCGCGGATCGGATAGGCCGCCATCTGCATCTGGCAAGCCACGCCGTCGCGCCGAGTGCCCGCGAGCCGCGCCGACCAGTGGCCGTCGCGCATCACCGCCGCCTGAATCCGGGGCATGGTGATCGGCTCGGCCTCCTCGCCGGAGCGGAACAACGCGCAGACCTCCTGCATCGTGCGGGGCGACTCGAATCCGGTCGCGCGTGCGAAGGCGGGATTGACGTACCGAATCGTTCCATCGGTTTCGAACAGCAGAATCGCCGCCGCGCTCTGTTCGACAGCCGCGGCCAGCCGGATGCGTTCCTGTTCGGCACGCTGACGGTCGGTCAGGTCGATCCGCGCGCCGAGCACCCGCAACGCCCGGCCGTCCGGCTGCCGCTCCATGAAGATGCGGTCGAGCACATGCCGCGTTTCGCCGTCGCCACGCACCACCCGGTATTCCACCGCCCAATGCTCGCGGTCGGAGTGCATGGCCTCGCGCAACGACTTCACCAGCCAAGCGCGATCGTCCGCATGGATATGCGATTCCCACGCGGCAAACCCCATCGACGTCCCGGCCGGCAGTTTCAACTGCTCGACATAGCCCTCGTTCCACCAGAGCGAACCGGCGATCAGGTCCCAGTCCCAGACCGCGTCGTTGGTCGCCCGCGCAATCAGCTCGAAATGCTCGTGGCTGCGCCGCAGCGCCAGCTCCGCCCGCCGCCGCAACAGGATGACCCAGACTAGTAGCATCACCGTCGTCGCCAACACCACGATCGCGACAATGCCAGCGATAATCCGCGAACGGTGCACCTGGTAGAACGTCGTCGGTGCGTGGAACACCTCCGCTCCGGCCGGGAGCAGATCCTGCGAGATTCCGAAGCGTTCCATCTGCCGATAGTCGAAGGCCACGCGCGCCGGCGATTCTGCCACGATGGGTATCCGCTCGATCGGTTCGCCGCCGAGGACACGCAGCGCCAGCCGGCCCACCAGCTCGCCATGCCGCTCCTCCGACAACAGGCTCCCCCCCATCCCCTGCCAGACCGCGCTCTCCCATGTGTCCCCGCGACTGGAACGGACCAGCGGCGGCGCCACGAAATAGACCGGCACCCGGCTCCGTGCCGCCAGGCTCCGCCCGAACTCCGGATCGTCGACAAGCACCTTGCCGGCTTCGTCGCGAAAAATGCTCAGGACAAGCACCGCGGTATCGTCGGGCAGACGGCTCAGGTGCTGGAGCAACGACTCAGCCGTCCAGCCCGCAACCCAGTCGATCTCGAATGGCGGCTTGTCCCGCGCGACCACCTTTTCGAACGCGTGCCGCGAGGCTAGCCCGCTCTCGGTGAGGCAGTGCACCGCCGCAATCCGCCGCACGTTCGGCTGCAGCCGGTGGATCAGCGCCAGCGTTCCCGCAAAATCGTAGGTCTGCGCCACTCCCGTCACCGCAGGGAACTTCTTGAAGTACTCGGGCTCCACATCGTTCACTCCGCCGAACACCACCGGGACCGTCGCCCCGAAATACTCCCGGTGTTCGAGCACGAATGTCACCGCCGGATCGTCCAACGCGATCACCAGATCGAACGGACGCCGGCTGTACTTCTGCTCGAGATGAGCCAGCAGCGTCGCCGTGCGCGCCGGATTGGGGTATCGCCGCCAGTCCAGATACTCGACGCTCGGGAGGATATCCGGCCGTCCCTCGGCCAGAGTACGCAACACCGCAGCCTGCTCCCCGTCGCTCCAGTTGTAGCCGGGATGGTAGGAGTTGAGCACCAGCACCCGCATGCCCTGTGGTGTCGCCTGCGCAGTCTCGCCGGCCGATTCCGTCGTCCCCGGCGCACTTGGCCCCGAAGTCGGAGCTAGCAGGAAGATAATGGCTGCGAATGCGCCCAACAGACGACGCAGAAACGCGGGGATACAGTGCGGAGACGAAATCATGGGGTTATTCTCCCGAGGCCGCCCGGACGAGCCCGGCTCTCGGAAACGGCACCCAACGAATACAACGTCCCCCGCGGCGCAACCCGACCGCCCAACTCGGCAAAGCACAGATACGCCGTACAGGCTGATGCCTCAGCCCTCACCAGACGCAGTCCACAGGGAAGCGTCATCGACAGTCCGTTCCGCCGTTTTCACCCGCCGCGCCAGCTGGCCGCACGCCCCATCGATGTCGGCCCCGAGCGAGCGGCGCAGCGTCACCTTCAGCCCGGCGCGCTTGAGCGCCGCGCCGAACGCCTCGCGCCCCGCCTGCGGCGTGCCGCGCAGCCCCCGCGTCTCCGTCCCCATCACCGGATTGAACGGGATGAGGTTGATGTGCACCGGAATTCCGGCGACGAACTCCCGCAGCGCCGCCAGATCCGCCTCGGTGTCCGTCACGCCTTCGAAAAGCAGATACTCGATCATCAGCGGCCGCTTCTGCCGCGCCGTGACCGCCTCGGCCGCCGCGCGCAGCTCGCCCAGCGGATGCCGCTGCGTCGTCGGCACCAGCCAGCGCCGCACCTCCGGCCGCGCGCTGTGCAGACTGAGCGCAAGGTTCACGCCGGGGAACCGCTCCGCGAACCGCACCATCGCAGCCGGCACGCCCACCGTGGAGATAACGATGTGCCGCTCGGTGAAATTGAACCGCTCCGGATCGCGCAGCGCCTCGACCGCCTCCATCACCGCCGCCTCGTTGTGCAGCGGCTCGCCCATCCCCATGAACACCAGGTTGCGCAGCGTGCGCCCCTCGGCGCCGAACAGCCGCGCCGCCTGCAACACCTGGTCGACGATCTCCGCCGTCGTCAGGTTGCGCTTCAGCCCGAGCTGCCCCGTCGCGCAGAACGCGCACTTGCCCGCGCACCCAAGCTGGCTCGACAGGCACACCGAGCTGCGTCCGGTATTGAACCGCAGCAGCACGCTCTCCAGCGTCGCCCCCTCAGCCGTCTCGAAACACAGCTTGCTCGCGCCGTCCACCGCCGAGTCCTGCCGCGTCACCAGCTTGAGCGACTGCCACTCGACCTCCGCCCGCCACGCCTCGCGCGACTCCTCGGGCAGCGCCGCCAGCACCTCGTCCACCGGCACCCGGTGCTTGAACAGCCGCTTCTCCGCACGCCGCAGGTCCACCTCCGGCACTTTCAGCCGGCGGGCCAGGGCGCGAAACGCGGGCAAGTCGTGGACGTCGATCATCGCCGCGCAGCCAAACGCCCGCCGCCCCGCCCGGCAAGCGCCCGCTCCATGCATTCCTTCGCCGGCACTGCTCCGCATGCGTCCGACCGTTTACCTTCACGACCGTGAACCTAAACGGTCAGCCCGGGGCACGCCGCGGAGGGGCCGCTCGGCACCGGTCTTCACCAAAGAAAACCTTTGCCCCCAAACCGACCCGCCGCAGAAACTCCACGCTTCCCGATGAGCACCGCCACTTCTCCCGTCCTCAACGCTTCATCCCTGCGCGATCTCGATCCCGAGATCCACGCTCTTGTCGCCGCCGAGCTGCACCGCCAGCAGGAGCACATCGAGCTGATCGCCTCGGAAAACTTCACGCTCCCAGCCGTCATGGAGGCCCAGGGCAGCGTCCTCACCAACAAGTATGCCGAGGGTTATCCGGGCAAGCGCTGGTACGGCGGTTGCGAGTTCGTCGACAAGGTCGAGCAGCTCGCCATCGACCGCGCGAAGACGCTCTTCGGCGCCGAGCATG
>CAZXHR010000114.1:0-14214 GCA_964640465.1 uncultured Opitutaceae bacterium | reverse complement strand
ACCGCCTCTCTCCGCCATCCAGAGCCAAGCTCAATCCTTCGTGAGGATCGGGGTGGTGGCCAACATCGCGATCTGCCTTTGCCACCAGGCGAACTACCTGCTCGATCAACAGCTTCGCGCTCTTGAGCGCGAGTTCCTCGCCGAAGGCGGCCTCCGCGAGCGCATGAGCCGGGCCCGGCGGGCTGCGCGAGAAGGCGGAGGATAGGTCGAATGGGTCTCATACGACCTATAGGACCTATGCGACCTATTCCCGACGCGGCCCTGCTTGCCCGCATCGAGCGCGAGGCTAACGTGCATTTCGTGAGCGAGACACCTCCACATGCTGTCGAAGAGCCTCGCGGTCTGGCCTGATGCCGAGACCCGCGCCTCCATGCGCGCGATGCGGAAGGCCTTCGCCGATGCCGTGCTGGAGAATCTCCGCTTCGGTCTGCCGGTGGTGCAGTACATCGACGGCAAAGTCGTGCACACCCCGGCCGAGAAGCTCGCACCGCTCGCCCGCCGCATCCTCGCCGCCAACGGCGAACCGCTGCCCGAGGACATCGCCGCCGGGCAGAAGTTCTGAGCGCGGGTCGTAGGTCGTCCCTTCAGGGCGACCCGCTCGATAGGATGCTCGAACCAGCTGCGAGCACAGTGCAGAGCGGGTCGTGCTGAAGCAGCGCCCTACGAGCCGTCCTATTCCCCGCGCACCTCCGCCAACCGCGCGCATAGCTCGCGGTTCTCCGCTCGGCCGAACCAGGCCGCGAGCTCCGGCGCGGCCATCAACGGCCTGAGCCCGCGGTAGCGCGCGGCCAGCTCCTTCGCCGCCACTGGGCCCACGCGTGGGATACCGAGCCCGGCGACCACGCGCCACAGCTCGGCGCGCTTGCTGCGCTCGATGGCGGCGAGCAATGCGGCGGTCTTCTTGTCGCCGATTCCTGGCAGCGCCACGAGTTGCTCCCGGCGCAGGCGATAGAGGTCGCCCGGGTCGCGCACGAGTCCGCGAGCGACGAGTGTGGCGATGGTCGCTGGGCCGAGCCCTTTGATCTCCACGCAGTCGGCGAAGTGCTCGAGCCGCGCGCGGACCTTGGCGGCGCAATACTCGTTCGGGCAGCGCGCCTCGGTGCGGCCTTCGTTGAACACCACCGGCGTGCCGCACTCCGGGCAGTTGGCGGGAAACGCGTACGGCGCGCTCTCCGGCGGACGCTGCGCCCGATCGACCGCGACGATCTGCGGGATAATCTCGCCGGACTTCTCCAGCACGACGTGGTCTCCCACGCGCACATCGAGCCGCGCGAGCGTGGCGGGGTTGTGCAGCGAGGCGCGCGCGACTGTGCTGCCGGCGAGGGCCACTGGCTCCAACTCTGCCACCGGCGTGAGCCGGCCGGTGCGGCCGACCTGGATCGTGATCGCGCGCAGCCGCGTCGTGGCGCGCTCGGCGGCGAACTTGTACGCCAGCGCCCAACGCGGTGCGGCGTCGCTCTCGCCGAGCTGCCGGCGCAACGCCACGGCATCGACCTTCGCGACGGCGCCGTCGGTCGGGTAGGCGAGCGAACGGCGCTCGCGGCCGAGCGCCTGCACGGCTTGCCAGAGCGCATCGGCGTCGGTGGCGGTGCGCACGGGATCGATCACCGGCAGGCCCCAGCGGCGTGCCTGCTCGTGGAAACCTCGCTGCGATTCCGGCGCGGCCGACGTCGGCTCACAGGCGCCCCAGTTGTAGAATACGACGTCGAGCGCGCGGAGTTCCGTCTCCTCCGGCGCGAGCTGTTTGAGGATGCCGGCGGCGAGGTTGCGCGGATGGGCGGCCGGCTCCTCGCCTGCGGCCTCGCGCTCGCGGTTGAGCCGCGCGAATGCCGCTCCGCTCACGTACACTTCGCCGCGCAGCTCGATGAGGTCCGGGGTCGCGTTCGCCGTGCCATCGGGCGCACGTGCGGCGAGCTGCGCCGGCAACGAACGAATGCGGCGGGCGGTGGCGGTCACGTCGTCGCCGCTCGCGCCGTTGCCGCGGGTGAGGACGCGCACCAGGGCGCCGCGCTCGTACGTGGCGCTGAAGGCGACGCCGTCGACCTTCGGCTCGATCACGACGGCGCAGTGGTCCCGGCCTATGCGTGCAGCGATTCTAGCCTGCCACGCGCGCAGCTCCGTCTCGCTGTAGCTCTTGTTGAGCCCGAGCATCGGAGCGCGATGCGCCACACGCTGGAAACCGTCGGTGTGGTCGTTGGCGAGCGAGGGCAACGGCGCCGCTGCGGCGGCCTCGGTGGGATGCTCGCGTTCGAGGGCGGCGAGCTCGCGTTTGAGCGCATCGTAGGCGGCGTCGGTGATCTCCGGAGCCGCGCGGCGGAAGTAGAGCTCGTCGTGGTGGGCGATCTCGGCGCGGAGCGCGGCGATGCGGGCGCCGGCGTCGGTGGCATCGGGCGAGCCTGCGACGGCGAGCGCCGAGGCGAGAAACAGAAGGGCCAGCACGGCGGTGTGGGGCCACGCGGGCCGGCCGCCAGGGGTGTGGCAGCCGTTCATGGGCGGAAGGCTGGTCGCGAGGAAGCGGCGACGCGAGCGCGGAAATCGGCGGACCGAACATCGGATCGACAGAAGGTAACGAAGGAAACAAAGAGCGGACACTCAGAATGGGTTTGGCGGTTGGATGCTCCCCTGTGGCCTTCGTGCATTCGCCAGCACCTTCGTTCTCTTTCGTTACCTTCTCTCGCATTCCGGTGCTTGCCGATGGGCTCGACCCATACCCGCGCTTGACCTGCCCGGCCCGGGCGCGGTTTGGTTCACCTCCTGCTACCGGCAGCCCATCCATGAGCCTTGAGCAAAAACGCGCCGACTTGGTCGAAACGATCGGACTTCTCCCCGACAGCGAGGAGCGTCTCGCCTACCTGCTGTCGCGCGGGCGGAAGTTCCCGGCGCTGGATGCGGCGCTCAAGACGCCCGACCGACTGCTGCCCGGCTGCGTCTCCCAGCTCTGGCTCGTGCCGGAGTATCGCGACGGGCTCTGCTACTTCCAGATGGATGCTGATGCGCTGATCACCAAGGGCATCGCGGCGGTGGTGTGCGGTTTCTACAGCGGCGAGAAGCCGGCGGACATCATCGGGATGGAGACGGATTTTCTCGGCGAGGTCGGCATCACGCAGACGCTTTCGCCCAACCGCGCCAACGGGCTCGCCAGCCTGCGCCAGCGCATCAAGGCCTTCGCCCAGCACTGCCTTGCGCAGGGCTGAGGCTTCCGAACGGATCGCGCTGCGGACTCGCGTGGTGGCATCGTGTTGCCCAGCCTTCCGGGCATGGAGCCCCGCATCAGCGTCATCACCCTCGGCGTCGCCGATCTCGCCCGAGCCGTGCGTTTCTATCGCGACGGACTCGGTTTCCCGACGAAGTACAAAGACGGCGACGGCATCGCCTTCTTCCAGAACGGAGGCACGCGTCTCGCGCTCTTCCCGCGCAAACCGCTCGCCGAGGACATCGCGCCGGATATCGATCCCGGCACGCCCGGCTTCGGCGGTATCACGCTCGCGCACGCCGTCCGTACCCGCGAGGAGGTGGCGCAGGTGCTCGCGTTGGCCGAGCGTTCCGGTGCGACGATCGTGAAGCCGGCGCAGGACTCGTTCTGGGGCGGCCACCACGGCTACTTCTGCGATCCGGACGGGCACTATTGGGAGGTATTGTGGGGCCCGATGTTCGCGATCGACGCCACCGGCGCGGTGGTGATCGAGGGCTAGCGCGTCGTGGGCAGCGCCGCGAAATGGTTTCGCACAGGCGGTGTCGGCCGGTAACTTCCTCGGTCACACCTATGGAGCCCCACGGCCCGACACCCGATCCCATCCCCGCCGACCAGCCGCGCTGCCAGCAGCCCTGCGACACCGACTGCGTCTACTTCGAGCCGGTGGACGGACTGCCGGAGTGGGGGCTGTGCCGCGATCCGCGCTGCCCTGTGCACAAGGTGCTCGTCCATCCCGGCCACGAATGCCCGCGCTTCTCGCCCCGGCGTTGATTCGGGCTTGCTATTTCGCAGAAATGCGAAATGGTGTGCGGCCGTCGTGACCACCAACGCCATCACCTGCAAACAGCGCAAGGAGCGCGCCGCGATCTTCAAGGCCCTCGGCCATCCGGCTCGGTTGCGCATTGTCGAGGAGCTGCTCGGCGGCGAGTGCTGCGTGTGCGAGCTGGTCGACGTGTCGACCGGCGGCTGGTCCACGGTCTCGCGCCATCTCTCCGTGCTGAAGGCGGCCGGGATCGTCGAGGACGACAAACGCGGCCTGCATGTCCACTACCGGCTGGCGCTGCCCTGCGTCGGCACGTTTCTAGACTGCCTGGGCAACGGCGGCTGCGCGCCGGCCGAGGTCGCCGCGGCCAAGAAAGGCTCCGCCAAGGGCTGCTCCCACAAATGATTCTTTCGCCACTTATTTCGCCAGTCCGCCAAACAACGGACCAACCCCGATGAACTCCTCCTCCGAATCCCGATCGTCGTCCTCCACCCAGGGCTCGTCCTGCTGCGGCGGCCAGAGCGGCGCGGCCTGCGGCTGTGGCCGCGGACGCCCTTCCGGCGGCGCGCTCTCGCCGCTCCGGCTGGTGCTCGCGCTGGCGGGGCTGGTCGCGTGGTGGCTGGTCTATCGCCACCTCGCCGCGTTTGCCGCTTGGCTGACCTACTCGTTGTTCGGTCTCGAGCGTGGCTCGCACCTCGGTGCCTCGGTCGAGTTCTTCCTCTACGACACGCCGAAGGTGCTGATGCTGCTCGTGCTGGTCGTGTTCGGCGTGGGCGTCATCCGCACGTTCTTCACGCCGGAGCGCACGCGCCGGCTGCTGGCCGGGCGGCGTGAGTCCGTGGGCAATGTCCTTGCTGCGTTGTTGGGCATCGTCACGCCGTTCTGCTCGTGCTCGGCCGTGCCGCTGTTCATCGGCTTCGTCACCGCTGGCGTGCCGCTGGGCGTGACGTTTTCCTTCCTGATCTCTGCGCCGATGGTCAACGAGGTCGCGCTGGTGATGCTCTTCGGCATGTTCGGTTGGAAGGTCGCCGCGCTCTACCTTGGGCTCGGCATCGGCATCGCGATCGTTGCTGGCTGGGTGCTCGGGCGGCTCAAGCTCGAGAAACACGTCGAGCCCTGGGTCTACGAAAACCTCTCCGGCGGCGCAGCCGGTTCCGGCGCGGGCGACGACGGCACGGCGATGAGCTGGGCCGCGCGGTTCCGGGCAGGCGCGACAGCCGTGCGCGAGATCGTCGGCAAAGTCTGGATCTACGTGCTGCTCGGTATCGCGGTCGGCGCGGGGATTCACGGCTACGTGCCCGAGAACCTGATGGCTGCGATCATGGGCCGCGACGCCTGGTGGTCGGTGCCGCTGGCGGTGCTGCTCGGGGTGCCCATGTACACCAACGCGGCCGGCATCATCCCCGTCGTGCAGGCGCTCCTCGGCAAGGGCGCGGCGCTGGGCACGGTGCTGGCGTTCATGATGGCGGTCATCGCGCTCTCGCTGCCCGAGGCGATCATCCTGCGCCAGGTGCTGCGGCCCCGCCTCATCGCCACGTTCTTCGGCATCGTCGCCACCGGCATCCTCATCGTCGGTTACCTCTTCAACTTCCTGCTCTGAAACGCTCCGCCGCAAGGCGGCTTCCCCTCATGTCACACGATCACAACCACCATTCGCACGGACACGGCTGCGGCACGCACGGGGCGGACCACCGCGCCCTCGACCGCAAACTCGCCGGCGCAGCGTGGCTCAACGCCGTCATCGTCGTCGTCGAGATCGTGGGCGGTGTGCTCTCCGGAAGCGTGGCGCTGCTCTCCGATGCGTTGCACAACCTGAGCGATGTCCTCGCGCTGATCATGGCGTGGGGAGCGCGCGTCCTCGGCCGACGGCCGGCCACCGGACGACACACCTTCGGGCTGCGTCGGCTGGAGGTCGTGGCCGCGTTCGTGAACGCGCTCACGATTCTCGCCGCCGCCGCCTTCATCGTGAAGGAGGCGGTCGAGCGGCTGCTGCATCCGTCGCCGTTGGCCGGAGGCATCATGCTTGCCGTCGCCCTGGTGGGACTGGCGGCGAACCTCGCCTCGGTGTTGTTGCTCGGCGGACACCGCCACGACGACCTCAACGTCCGCGGCGCCTTTCTCCACCTCGTGCTCGACACGGTCTCCTCCGTCGCCGTCGTGGCGGCCGCCCTGCTGGCGAAGACCTCCATCGGCCCGTGGCTCGACCCGATCGTCTCGCTGCTGGTCGTCGCCTTTGTGTTGCGCGGCAGTTGGGAGCTGCTGGGCAGCTCGCTGCGCGTGCTCCTCGAAGCCACGCCGCCCCATCTCGATCTTGCCGCAGTGCAATCCGACCTGGCAGTGGCGGCGCCGGCCTGTCGGCTGGAACACCTTCACGCGTGGGAGCTGACGCCCGGCCAGACCGTGCTGACGGCCGACGTCGTGACCGCCGAGCCTTCGGCCACGAACCTGTGCGCCGAACTCGATGCCCTGCGCCACCGGCTCTCCGAGAAATGGGGCGTGGTGCACGCCACGCTCCAGCCCGTGGCCGGACCGGCCGCTGCCGATCCCTGTCCGCTTTCCAACTAGACCGCAGCATAGTCTCGAACTCGAACCATCATGAAAAAGATCCAGATTCTCGGCACCGGTTGTGCCAAATGCCAGAACCTCGCCGCCGTGGCCGACCAGGCCGCCAAGGCCCTCGGCGCTCCCTACGAGCTCACGAAGGTCACCGACATGAAGCAGATCATGAGCTTCCGCGTCATGAGCACGCCCGCGCTGGTCGTCGACGGTGTCGTGAAACTCTCCGGCCGTGTGCCCTCGCTCGACGAGGCCAAGCAGCTGATCGGCTGAGCGGCACCGAACCACCAAAGCGTTTCACCACAGAGGTCACAGAGGACACGGAGAACACAGAGTAGGAGTACCGAGTGCTTTGCCGCCTCTGTGCTCTCTGTGAACTGCGTGGTTCAAAATTCTCCAGCTCCATTCTTTCGACCATGAGCACACCCAGCATCGGTTTCCTCGGCGGCGGGCGCATCGCCCGTATCTTCCTCGCGGGCTGGACCCGCGCGCAGCAGCTTCCGGCGCGCATCGTCGTCGCCGATCCGAGCGCCGAGGCGCTCGCGAAACTCAAGGCGCAGTTCCCCGGCATCGAGACGACCTCCGATCTTGCCGCCGCGGCGGCGCAGGATGTCGTCTTCCTCGCCACGCATCCGCCGGTGTTGACCGAGGCCGCTGGCAAGGCCGCCGCGGCGTTGAAACCCACCGCGATCCTCGTCTCGCTCGCGCCGAAGTTCACGATCGCGAAGCTCACCGCATTGCTCGGTGGCTTCGCCCGTATCGCGCGCTCAAATCCCAACGCCCCCTCCGTCATCGGCGCCGGCATGAATCCGGTTGTCTTCGGCGCCGCGCTCACTGCGGCCGACCGCGACACGGTGCGTGCGCTCTTCGCGCCGCTGGGCGAGAGCCCGGAGGTCGACGAGGCGAAGATCGAGGCCTATGCGGTGTTCACCGCGATGGGACCGACCTACCTCTGGTTCCAGCTGCAGGCGTTGCGCGAGCTCGCCGTTTCGTTCGGCCTGACCGAGGCCGAGGCGAACGCCGGTCTGAAGCGCATGGTTTGCGGCGCCACTCGCACATTGCTCGAGTCGGGACTCGCGCCCGCCGACGTGATGGATCTCGTGCCCGTGAAGCCGCTCGCCGAGATGGAGCCGCAAGTGCTCGAACTCTATCGCACCCGCCTCCCCGCGCTCTTCCAGAAGATCAAACCCTGACCCGCCATGAGCGAACAAACGCCCAAGTGCTCCTGTAGCTGCAACAAAGCATCCGGTCCGGCCGCGCTCGTGTATCCGTGCTCCGGCTCGGCCGATGTCGGCGAGATCGCCGACCGTGCCGGTCGCCTGCTTGATGCCGGGGACAAAGTCTGGATGTCATGCCTCGCCGGCCTTGGCGGGCGAGTGAGCGGCCTGATGGACAACGCCGCCGCCGCACCCGCGCTGATCGCCATCGACGGCTGTCCGCAGGATTGCGCGAAGAAGACCCTCGAACTGGCCGGTTTCGCCGGTGTTCACCACGTGCGCGTGACCGATCTCGGCTTCAAGAAGGGACAGTCGCCCGCGACGCCCGAAGCCGCTCGCAAGGTGGCGGATGCCGCTTTTGCGCTGCTCTGACTCTCCCAAAATCCCAACTCACCCGATCATGACACTCACCCCTCTTCGTTCGCTCTTTGTAGCTCTGGTTTCCTTCTTTGCGCTCACGGCCGCCCAGCTCGGTGCCGCCGATGTGCAATCGGCCCTGCCGCGGCTCGTCGATCTCGGCGCCGGGAAATGCATCCCGTGCAAACAGATGAAGCCCATCCTCGCCGAGCTCACGCGCGACTACGCCGACCAGTTCTCGGTCGTCTTCATCGACGTGTGGGAGAACCGCGAGGAAGGGCCGAAATACGGCATCCGGATGATTCCGACGCAGATCTTCTACGGCGCCGACGGCAAGGAGCTCTTCCGCCACGAGGGTTTCTACGCGAAGAAGGACATCCTCGCGAAGTGGCGCGAGCTCGGTGTCGCCGTCCGCGAGCCTGCCGCGCCCGCCACGCAGCCCGCAACACCCTGAACCCGAACAAACCCTCCACATAAGGCAACGAAGAGGACAAAGGCCCGGGAGCGGTGCCCGCGGTTTCCATAAGCGAACCGGCCCCGCCTCTTCTCTTCTCGGCTCGGTCTATGTTTCCTTCGTTACCTTCTGTGGGGTCGTCTTCCGAGAATTGATTTGATGGACGCCCTCTTCACCTGGCTGAGCGACGCGCTGAACGGCGCTCCGTGGCTGGCCGTGCTTGCCGCGGCCGGCTGGGGCGTGGCGAGCCTCGTGCTCAGCCCCTGCCATCTCGCGAGCATCCCGCTCATCGTCGGTTTCATCGCCGAGCGGAAGGATACCACCCCGCGTCAGGCGCTCGGCTATGCGCTGCTGTTTGCGCTGGGTATCCTGCTCTCGATCGCCGCAGTCGGCGGGGCGACCGCGGCTGCAGGCCGCATGCTCGGCGATGTGGGCCCGTGGGCCAACTACGCCGTCGCCGCCGTGCTTCTGCTCGTCGGCCTGTACCTGCTCGAGATCCTGCCGCTGCCATGGGAGCGCGGGCTCTCGCTGCCGCGTTTCCAGGGCAAGGCCGCCGCGCTGCTGCTTGGGCTGATCTTCGGCGTCGCGCTCGGGCCGTGCACCTTCGCCTACCTCGCACCGATCCTCGGCGTGATCTTCGGTGTGGCGCGCACGCAGCCCGGTTTCGCCGTGCTGTTGCTGCTCGCCTACGGCATCGGCCACTGCGCGTTCATTGTCGCCGCCGGTGTGTCTACCGAGAAGGTGCAACAGGTTCTCGATTGGAACGGCAACTCGTCCGGCGCGCGCTGGCTGAGGCGCGCCAGCGGCCTGCTCGTGCTCGCCGGCGCCGGTTGGCTCGTCTGGACGGCCCGAGGCTGAACACTTTCTTCTCCTCCCATGATCAAACTCGTCTTCTGCGCCCGCCGCCGCAGCGAACTCACGCGCGAGCAGTTCAGCGACTACTGGCGGAACCACCACGGGCCGCTCTTCCAGCAGCACGCGCGACGCTACCGCGCGCTGCGCTACGTGCAGAACCACACGCTCGGCGGTCCGGTCAACGACGCCCTGCGGGCTTCGCGCGGCTCGGCCGAACCGTACGACGGTGTCGGCGAGATCTGGTGGCAGTCGGTGGACGACTTCCTTGCCGTGGTGAAGGACCCGGCGAACGCCGACCTGCGCAAACTCTTCGTCGAGGACGAGGCGCGGTTCGTCGATCTCGCCCGCTCGGCGGTGTTCTTTACGGAGGAGGTCGAGTTTCAGCTGCCGTCGTCCGCCAACTGAAGCCGGCATTCGACAGCGAAGAGAGTTTCTGTAGCGAGAAGACGGGGATTGCCCATGTGGCGTGCGCCCGGAAGTCCCTGTTATGGGAATATGGCTCAGCCCTTGGCGCGCTTGGCGGGCGGCCGCTTCGGTTTGGGGCCCGATGGTGACGGTGCCGGCTTCTTGCGGGCGAGTGTTTGGGTGGGCGCCTTGGTAGGCGCTTGGGTCGGCCGGGTGGATGCCGCCGGTTTCTTCTTCACCGTGGGCTTCTTCTTCGTGGCGGACTTCGCGGGTGCGCTCGTCGAGATCGGACGCTTCGAGGACGACTTCGCGGCGGGCTGTAGTGAAGTATCCGTGGCGGGCGCCGCGGGCGTGCCGGCACCGGCGTCGATCTCGATGCCGAAGACATCGGCCAGCTGATCGTCGGCGATGGCGCTTGTGCCGGTGTCGGGTAGCGAAGTGGCGGCGACGGCGCCGCCGATGAGTTCGAGGTGGTCGACGCCGCGCAGGAGGAAGAGCAGTTCGGGCTGGGTGTCGAGGCGGGCGCCCACGCCGTAGAGCACGGCGGAGAGATGTTTGCAGAGGTTGGCGGAGTCGGGGCAGGAACAGCGGAGCTTCGTCTCGGCGGGGGAGGGGAACAGGCCGTTGGCTTGGTCGGTGACGATGCGCATCACCGCTTCGGAGAGCCGGCCTTGGAGCAGGCTCACCAGCGAGTCGATTTTGCCGGCGCAGGCCGTTTTGATATCGGCCCATTTCTGCGGCGGCAGCGGGGCCACCGCGATCTCGAGGGTGTAGAGGCTGGAGCCCATGACCTTGGCCTCGATGCGGCCGGCGGAGATGGCGAGGTGGATAACGGAGCCGTTGCGCACGTAGGTGCGGCCGCGGGGCAGGCGGTTGGCGTAGTCGCTGAACGACTCCTGGTGGGCGCACCAGGCCTTGCCCCAGAAGGTGTGTGCGATGGCGCGGCCTTCGATGGCGACCGGGGTGAAGACGGCGCCGCCCTTCGCGGCTTTCTGCGCGGCCTTGGCGGCGTTGGCGCGACGTTGGGCTACGGGTACGTAGGGGGCGAAGCCCCCGTAGCTGCGGAACGAGTTGCGGCGGTTGTACCAGCTCATGGTTGGTGTCAGGAATCCTCGAGGGCGGTGCGCAGGTCGAGCGAGACGAATTCGAGCAGCTCGGCGTCGCCCATCTCGGTGAGCAGCACCTCGGCGCCATCGGCGAGCAGCTCGGAGGCGAGGGCGCGTTTGCCGGCGATGAGGGCGGAGATCTTTTCCTCGACGGTACCGCGGCAGACGAACTTGTGCACGAGCACGTTCTTCTTCTGGCCGATGCGGTAGGCCCGGTCTGTGGCCTGGTTTTCCGCGGCGGGATTCCACCAGCGGTCGAAATGGATCACGTGCGCGGCCTCGGTGAGGTTGAGCCCGGTGCCGCCGGCCTTGAGCGAGAGGATGAAGAACGGCGGGCCGTCCTCGCGCTGGAACCGCTCGACGAGCTCGCGGCGCTGCGCGATCGCCGTGCCGCCGTGGAGCACGAGGCCGGGCCGGCCGAAGAGACCGGCGAGGTAGTGCGCGAGCGGATCGGTGAGTTCGCGGAACTGGGTGAACACGAGCGCCTTCTCCTGGCGGGCGGCGATCTCGCCGACCAGCTCGGCCAAGCGCTGGAATTTGCCGCTGTGCGCCGGGTCGTAGTCGCCGCTACCCCCCTGGGCGGGGTGGTTGCAGAGCTGCTTGAGCCGCATCAACGAGGCAAGCACGAGGCCGCGGCGCTGCATCGGCTCGGTGTCGGCGAGCTTTTCGGCGAGCTCGGCGACGGCCTGCTGGTAGAGCACGGCTTGGCGCTTGGTGAGGCCGCACCAAGCGTCGACTTCGGTCTTGTCGGGCAGGTCGGCGATGACGGAGCGGTCGGACTTGAGGCGGCGCAGGATGTACGGGGCGACGAGGCGGCGCAGCGGGGCGTAGGCGCCGGCAGCGGGTTGCTGGGCGAGTTTTTTGGCGAAGCGGGTGAACTCGGCCGCGCGACCGAGCAGCCCAGGGTTGAGGAAGTCGAAGAGCGACCAGAGGTCGCCGAGGCTGTTCTCCACCGGAGTGCCGGTGAGCGCGATACGAGTGGCGGCGCGCAGCTCCTTCACCGCGCGTGCCTGGCGCGTGCCCGGATTTTTGATCGCCTGCGCCTCGTCGAGGATCGCCACGCTCCAGGTGCGCTCGCGCAGCCAGGGCAGCTTCGGCAGCAGGCCGTAGGTCGTGAGCACGAGATCGATGCCGGCCAGCGCAGCCGCGGGGTCGCGGGCGGCGGCGGCGAGCGCGCCGGCGTCGGTGGCGGACGGATGCGCGAGGAAGAGCCGCAGCCCCGGTGCGAAGCGTGCCGCCTCGGCCTGCCAGTTACCCAGCAACGAGGCCGGCAGCACGAGCAGGGCGGGCGGGGCGGACGGCGCCTCGGCGCGCAAGCGCAGCAGCGCGGCGAGGACCTGCACGGTCTTGCCCAGACCCATGTCGTCGGCCAGGCAGGCGCCCAGGCCGAGCCGGCCGAGGAAATGCAGCCAGGTGACGCCGGAGAGCTGATACGGTCGCAACGTCGCGCGCAGTCCCGGCGGTGCCGGATCGGCTGCTGCGCCGCCGGGTCGCCGCAGTGTCGCGAGGGTGTCGCGTAGCCAGTCGCCTGAGCGTACCTGCGACCACTCGCGGGTTTCCTCGGGGAGCGCTTCGGGGGCGCCGGTGTCCGGTGTGGCGCCGGAGAGCAGGCGCAGGCCCTCGGCCATCGAGAGTCCGCCGTCGCGGCGGCCGGCTTCGAGGGCTTTCCAGTGGGCGAGCACGGCGGCGAGTTTCTCGCGGTCCACCTCGACCCAGCGGCCCTTGAGCAGGACGAGGCCGGCATCCGAAGCGGCGATACCCTGCCACTCCTCGGGGGTGATCGTCTCGCCGTCGAGCGCCAGATCGACATGGAAATCGAGCAGGGCGCCGAGACCGAGTCCCGAGGCGGGTTTGGTGCCCACGGTGACGTTTACGGAGGGTCGCGGCGGCCGGCCGGCCTTCCACCAGTCTGGCAGGCGCACGAGCACGCCGCTGTCTTCCAAGGCCGGCACCTCCTGGAGGAAACGGTGCGCCTGGCGCGGGGCCCAGCGCTGGGGCTGGAACACCTGTTGGCTCTCCACCAGCTCGCGCACGAAAGGGCTGCGCTCGGCGGCGCGTTGCACGGGCGCAAGCAGGGCGAGGAGCGTGGCTCGCTGGCCGGCGCCGACGTATTCATGGAGTGCGCGCCCGAGCGGCAGGTATTGGGGCTTGGCCTGTTCGGAGATGCGGTGGGTGTAGGTGGCCAGGAAGGCGAACGGGCGCTCGGCGTCGCGCTTGTTCTCCGCGAGGTGGAAGGTGACGCGCCCGACCAGATGCCAGAGGGGGTTCTGCTCCTTCAGCCACGCCGATGGCGTGGTGCCGGAGGCGGCGATTTCGCCGAATACCAACGTGTCCAGTTCGCGCCAGAGCCGTTGCAGGACTTCGGCGCCGAGGTACTCGGTGCCGGGCATGGGCGGGGCCGAGAGGGCGAGCATCGCCAGCTCCGTCTCGTCCGGCGGTGTGAGCGAGCCGGCGGCGGCGACGTCCGGCGTGTGGCAAAGCGCGGTGAAGTAGCGGCGGGCGAATCCGCGCCAGTAGACCCCGGCAGCGGGCAATGCCTCGCCGAGTCCGCGGGTCGCCAGCCAACGCAGGACCTCGGCCGATGAGATCGCGGCTGCGGCGCGGAGTCCTTCCGCCGCCCGCGGCGGCAGCGCGGCGAGCGCCGCGGGGTCGCAGTGGAGATGGCCTTGGGGCGTGAGCAGCAACGGCATGGCGGGACAGCTTCGGGCGGTTCCGGGTCGTCGTGCGAGAACGAAGAGAGCCGAGCTAGCCGAGCCGGAGCTCGGCGCTCCCAGCGCGGGTGAAGGGCGTCGCCGCGAAATCGTAACAATATGCCGCTTGCGGAATATTCCCGTGTCGGCATGTTGCGCGGCATGGATCTCGTCCGCATCTACGAATGCCTCTGCGACCGCACCCGGCTGCGGTTGCTGGCGCTGCTGGGCGGCGGCCCGCTGTGCGTGTGCCACCTCCAGGAGATCCTCGGCGAGCCGCAGGTGAAGGTGTCCAAGCACCTCGCCTACCTGCGCGAGCGCGGTCTGGTGGAGTCGAGTCGCGAGGGCAACTGGATGGTCTACTCGTTGCCGGCGAAACCGTCGCACGAACTCGCCGCCAATCTCGCCTGCTTGCAGGACTGCGCCGCTGAGGACCCCGTGTTCCGCCGCGATGCGGCCAAGCTCGCGAAAGTCCGCGCCCGGCTGGGCAAGGGCGACGCCTGCCCCTGTGCCGTGGTCGGCTGCTGATTTTCCGCCCATCCCATGAACACCGCGAAGCCCACCGTCCTCATCCTCTGCACCGGCAACTCCTGCCGTTCCCACCTCGCCGAAGGCATC
>CAZXHR010000113.1:0-14256 GCA_964640465.1 uncultured Opitutaceae bacterium | reverse complement strand
ACTGAGTTCATGGGTTCATGGACGCACGCACTAGGGGCGTCGTCTTGCAACGCCCTTTCGGGCGTTGCGAGCCAGCAGGCAACTCACCGCCAACGAACAGTTCCCGCCGCGCTACCCCAATGTCGCCTCGCGCTCCGTCAGCGGCCGGATGAAGAACGCCGCCAGCACGCCGCAGGCGAAACCGCCGAGGTGCGCCCACCACGCCACGCCGCCGAGAGGCACCGCCCGCCCGCTTGCCGCCGCGGCGGCAAGCCACTGCGTGCCGATCCAGGAAAGCAGATACAGCACCGCCGGCACCTTCACCGGCAGCGGCACGATCACGATCGGCACCAGCAGCGTCACCCGCGCACGCCAGCACCAGACCATGTACGCGCCCATCACCCCGGAGATCGCACCGGACGCGCCGATCATCGGCACCGGGCTCGCGCCTCCTGTCGAGAGCGCCTGCGCGACCGCCGCCGCCACGCCGCAGCCCAGGTAGAACACGAGGTACAGCCCGCGCCCCATCCGGTCCTCCACGTTGTCGCCGAAGATCCACAGCGCCCACAGGTTGCCGATGATGTGGAGCCAGCCGCCATGCATGAACTGGCTGCTGAACAGCGTCGCCACGGCATGCCGTAGCCCGACAAAGTTGCCTTCGTGCAGCGCCGCCTTCGCCGCCGCGGGCACGAAGCCCCACTCGCGGATCGCCCGCCCGAGCCCGGCCTCGCCGAGCCGTTGCTCCCACCAGAAGACCGCGCCGCACGCGGCCACGATCAGCAGCGTCACCAGCGGAAAACGCCAGCGTTCCTCCGTGTCGTTCAACAGCAGCATGCCGCGACAAAACCGCCCGCATCCGCGCCTGTCGAGAGCGCCGCTGTTCCAACTGCCACCAGTCTTTCCACACAGCCGACGCTCGGCGCCGACACCCCGGCGCAAACCCGCGCTCGACACCCCGCACGCTTTGCCTTTCGTGGCTTCGACTCCCCAAAATGGAAGACCGCTCCACCCTCACCCGCTTCGCCTGGCTCTCGATCGCCGCCGCGGTCGTCACGATCGTCCTCAAGACCGTCGCCTACCTGCTCACCGACTCCGTCGGCCTGCTCTCCGACGCCGTCGAGTCCCTCGTCAACCTCGCCGGCGGCATCATGGCGCTCCAGATGCTCAAGGTCGCCGCGACCCCGGCCGACGACGAACACGCCTTCGGCCACAGCAAGGCCGAGTATTTTTCCAGCGGAGTCGAGGGCACGCTCATCCTCATCGCCGCCGGCAGCATCGCCTACGCCGCCGCCCTCCGCCTCATCCACCCCAAGCCGCTCGAGCAGATCGGCGCCGGCCTGGCCGTCTCCGTCGGCGCATCCCTGGTCAACCTCGTCGTCGCACTCGTGATCCTGCGCGCCGGCAAGCGCCGCAACTCCATCACCCTCGAGGCCAACGCCCACCATCTCATGACCGACGTGTGGACCTCCGTCGGTGTCGTCGTCGCCATCGGCGCCGTCGCGCTCACCGGCTGGAACTGGCTCGACCCCGTCGTCGCTATCGCCGTCGCCGCCAACATCGTCTGGACCGGCGTCGGCATCGTCCGCCGCTCCGTCGCAGGCCTGATGGATTCCTCGCTCGACGCGGCCGACATGGAGAAGGTTCGCACCGTGCTCCGCGTGCATGAGGCCGCCGGCGTGCAGTTCCACAACCTGTGGACGCGCCAGGCCGGCGCCCGGAAGTTCATCAACCTGCACATCCTCGTGCCCGGCGCCTGGACGGTCCAGCAGGGCCACGACCTCGCCGAGCGCATCGAGGACGAGCTCACTCGCGCCGTGCCGGAGTCCACCATCTTCACACACATCGAGCCGCTGGAGGATCCCGCCTCCTGGAACGACGCCGGTCTCGACCGCACCAGCCACCCGAAGCCCCCCGCCAAGCCGGCGGAGTGACGCAGGAGCTGCTCCAGTACACACAAACGCCGCCGAAGGCTTCGCTCCTCCGCGAGGAGCCGTCACGCGGCGAGCCATGCTCCCCTCGATGCCGGCTGGCAGCGCATCGCCAGCGCCATTCCCACGGCTCCGCTACACCCGTGCAGCGACCCTCCGCCCAATCGAAAATCGGCAATCCAAAATCGAAAATCCGTTCGGACTCACTCGATCCCGAACTTCCGCGGCTCGAAGCCGCGCGCCTTCAGCGCCGCCTTGAGCGCCGCCATGTCGAGCTTCGCGCCCGGCTTCACCCCGCGGTCGCGGAACCAGTTCCGGTTCATCTCCACGGCGAACTGGATCTCCGCGCTGTGTGAGGGGACCGACCGCTCGTCGTGCGGGTACATCTGCCGCACCTCGCGCAGCTCGCCCTTCCCATCGAAGAACCCGATGTCGAGCGGGATGAGCGTATTGTGCATCCAGAAACTCATCTGCCGCGGCTCCGCATAGACGAAGAGCATCCCGTCGTCCGCGCCCAGCGAAGGCCGGTCCATCAGCCCGCGATTCTGCTCGGGCTGCTGCACCGCCACCTGCAGGCGCACCGCGCACTCCCCGATCCGCATCGGGAAATACTCCGCCACCGTCTTCACCTCCGCCGGCTTCGCCTCCCGCGCGCAGCCGGACATCGCGGCCGCCGCGGCGAACGCGGTGCTGACGATCAGCAGACGGGACAGGAGGAGGCGGATGTTCGACATGCGGGAAGCGAGGTTGCCCGGCAGCATGCCGGCACCTACCCTCCGCGCAAAACGTTTTCCCTGTGTCCAAACTTTCCACCGCACCCTCCCCGCTGCTCTACGCCGACTCCGAACGCGACGCCAACCAGCGCTACTTCTCCGGCATCGCCGCGCCCGACGCCTTCCTCGCCTTCGGCATCGGCCGGAAGAAGTACGGCGTCTTCAACGCCCTCGAGTTCGCCCGCGCCCGCAAGGAATCCTCCCTCGACGTCGTCCTCTCGCTTGAGGACTGCCGCGAGCGCGCCAAGCGCCGCTTCCCGCACACGCCGATCGGCATCGCCGAAATCGTCGCCACCCTCGCCCACGAGTTCGGCCGGAAGCGTTTCGTCGTGCCCGACAACTTCCCCGCCAAGCTCGCCTTCGACCTCTTCGACCTCGGCCTGGCCATCGGTTTCGCCGACGGTTCGTTCTTCCCCCGGCGCGACCTGAAGACACCCGCCGAGCTCGCCGCCATACGCGAGGGCAACCGTTGCGCCGCCCTCGGCTTCGCCGCCGTCGAGCGCATCCTGAGATCCAGCACCATCAAGGGCGGCACCGTCCGTTTCGAGGGCAAGCCGCTCACCTCCGAGCGCCTCCGCTACGCCATCGAGACCGCCTGCCTCGCCGCCGGTGCCATCGCGCTGGAGACCATCGTCGCCGCCGGCGACCAGGCCTGCGACCCGCACTGCCGCGGCACCGGCCCGATCCGCGCCGGCGAGCTCGTCGTCGTCGACATCTTCCCGCGCGTCGCCGCCACCGGTTACCACGGCGACATGACACGCACCTACATCAAGGGCCGCGCCAGCGACGAGCAGCGCCGCCTCGTCGCCACCGTCCGCGCCGCCCAGCAGCTCGGCCTGCGCACCATCCGCGCCGGCCTCAACGGCCGCAAGGTCCACGAGGGCATCGTCGCCTTCTTCGAATCGAAGGGTTACCGGACCACCCGCGACGCCACCGGCGCCCGCGGTTTCTTCCACGGCACCGGCCACGGGCTCGGCCTCGAGGTCCACGAGGCGCCGCGCGTCTCCGCCGTCGACGCCACCCTGCGCAAGGGCCACGTCGTCACCGTCGAGCCGGGACTCTACTATCCCGGCTTGGGCGGGTGCCGCATAGAGGACGTCGTCCACGTGACTGCCACCGGCTGCGAGCTGCTCTCCAACCACCCCTATCGCTGGGAGTTCGCCTGAGCGTCACCGCCCGATCCAGCCGATCCCACTCACATTCGCGCCCCGCGGCGGATTCCGACGAATAGGGCGACAGCACACTTTTCTGTCCCGATCGGGACAAGAAAGTGTGCTGTGCCGGACTCGCCCCTCAGAGTGAAGCAGTGGTGCGAGAGCACGGAATTTTGTTCCGATCGGAACAGAATTCCGTGCTGTCACGCTGTTCCCCGCGATACCAGCGCCGGCTGACCAGACGGGTGGCCGGCAGCCAGTGCACGCGCAGGACATCCCTCCGCCGCGCGCACCAGCCAGCCCCACCGCCACAGCCACACCGGGGGCCGCCATCGCCAGACACGCCCACGAAAAAGGCCGCGCCCTTCGCGGCGCGGCCTGAGAGTTTGCGGAATGGAAGTTCGGATCGTTCAGCCGGCGAACGTGCCGACCAGCGCGCTCAGGAAGAGCGACACGCCCGAGCCGATGCCGGAGACGCCAGCGGCCACGAGGCTGGAGACGCCAATCAAGATGCCGCAGTAGACGGCGCCGATGGCAACGTTGCCGTTCTTGAACTCGGCCTTCTCGTCGATGGTGGTCGTCAGCTTGTCCATCACCCGGAAGACAACGGTGATCGCGAAGCTGGCCACGCCGACCGCCACCGCGAGATTGATCAGGCCGGAGACCAGACCGATCACGCCGTTGAACACGCTGCCCGTGCCCAGCGTCGCCAGCGAGTCGGACATCGCCGCGATGCCGCCCGAGATCACGCGGGTGTAGGAAACGATCACGCCCGCGCCGAGCAGAGCGACCGCGCAGTTCTTGTTCTTCACCTCTTCCCAGATGTCGATCCCGCCGAGCAGCTTCGAGAGCAGCTTCAGGCCCTTGGTGATCGAGAACGCCGCCAAGCTCAGGCCGACGACGAGCTGGATCACGCCCAGAAGCAGGCCACCGAGCGAACCGGCGACCGCCGTCCAGGAACCTGTGCCCTCGGCCGCCGAAGCCGCCGAAGCCAGCGCCAAGGCGGCCGCAGCCGCCCCGGAGATCTTGGTGATGCGATTGAATTGTGTGGGTTTCATACGGAGATGAAAGCGGCCGGATTAGCACCCGTGCCGGCCGCCGATCAAGTACCGAGAAGCCCTGAAGTTCTCGCTTGAACTTCCGCCGCCGCCCCTCCGCGAAAACAGCGCCAAACGCACCCGCGACGTCTCCAGTTTCCCGTCGCGTTTTCCCTCGCCCAACCAGCCCTGATTTCCCTCTTCCGCCGCCGTCCTTCCTCCCCCAGCCTGCCTGTGGCATTCCGCCATCCGCATTCCGCAATCCGCAATTCCCCATGGCCGCCAAACAACGACTCGACGAACTCCTCGTCGCCCGCGGGCTCGCCGCCTCCCGCTCGCAGGCGCAGGCGATCATCCGCTCCGGCAAGGTCCGCCACGGCACCGAGCGCCTCGACAAGCCGGGCAAGGACTACCCCGTCGACATCGCCATCGAGATCGAGCAGCCCCCGCGCTTCGTCAGCCGCGGCGGCGAGAAGCTCGCCGGCGCCCTCGCCCATTTCCAGCTCTCGCTCGCCGGCGCCCACGTGCTCGACATCGGCGCCGCCACCGGCGGCTTCACCCCCTCCCCCCTCCAGGCCGGCGCGGCCGACGGGGTCTGCGGCGATGTCGGCCGCGCGCAGCTCCACTCCAAGCTCCGCGGCGATCCGCGCGTGACCAACCTCGAGCAGATCAACGCCCGCGAGCTCCGCGCCGAGCAGCTCCCGCGCGCCAGTTTCGACGCGATCGTGATCGACGTCTCCTTCATCTCCCTGCGCTCCATCCTGCCGCCCGCCTGGCCGCTGCTCAACGCGGGCGGCGTGCTCGTCGCCCTCGTGAAACCGCAGTTCGAGGCCGGCAAGGCCGAGGCCGACAAGGGCCACGGCGTCATCCGCGACCCGGCCGTCCACCAGCGTGTCCTCTCCGAGGTGACGGCCTGCGCCGCCGCGCTCCCTGGCGCGACCGTGCTCGGCGCGATGGATTCGCCGATCACCGGAGCCGACGGCAACCGCGAGTTCCTGCTCGCCCTGCGCAAACGCGCCTGAGGCGCCGCCATCCGTCCGGACGCCGGGACAAGAGCGTCGAGCACGTGGCGACACTCGGCCTGCGCATGCGTCGCCGCCGCACCGCCAGCACGGTTCTGGGGATCGGCGCCACGCGAGCGCCGCTCAAGCTCGCGTCTTCATCAACGCTCCGCGCGCACCTGCCGGAGCCGCTCGTGAAGTTTGGCCTTCGTCACCGGCTTCCGGAGGCTGCCGCCGCCCATAAGCGCGGCGAACTGCTCCGGGGCGGGCACGTGCGTGATGGTGTGGAGAATCGTCATCGGCAGCCGCTCGTAGCCGGGAATCCGCCGCAGCTCGCTGATGGTGGCGTAACCGTCGCGGCCGGGCATGTCGGCATCGACGAGCACGAACGCGAAGGGCGGCTCGCCGCGCTCCCGCCGGCCTTGGGCCAGCGCCACGGCCTCGTCACCGCTCGCGGCCGGCGCGGGGGCGCACCCGAGTTCCCGCGCGAGTGCGGCGAGCTGGGTGCGACCGGTCTCGTTGTCGTCGACGACGAGCAGCGCCGCGCCGGCCAGTCCGTCTTCTTGTGTCGGCGACAGTTCCGGCGGCAGCTCGATCCGGGGCAGTTTGGCCGTGAAACCGAAGAGGCTGCCGCGCCCCTCCTCGCTCTCGACCCAGATCCGGCCGTCCATGAGCTGCACCAAGCGCCGCGCGATCGCCAACCCCAAGCCGGTGCCGCCATAGGTGCGCGTCATCGAGTTGTCGGCCTGCTCGAAGGATTCGAAGATCGCCTCGAACCGGTGTTTCGGGATGCCGATGCCGGTATCCGCCACGGTGAACCGGACCAGGTCGGCGCCGTCGCCCGGCGGCACGGGCGCCACACGCACGACGACCTCGCCGTGCGCGGTGAACTTGATCGCGTTGCCGAGCAGATTGATGAGCACCTGGCGCAACCGCCCCTGATCGCCGACGACGAGCTGCGGGGTGCCGGGCTCGATGGCCAGCGTGAGCTCCAGCCCCTTCGCGCTGGCCCGGTGCGCGACGGTCTCGACGGCGAACTCGACACAGGCGTGCAGGTCGAACTCCGTCGGGTCGAGGGCGAACTTGCCCGACTCGATCTTCGAGAAGTCGAGGATGTCGTCGATGATCGTCATCAACGCCTCGCCGGAGGCCCGCACCGTGCGCAGGTAGCCGCGCTGCTCCTCGTTCTCGGAGAGCGAGAGCGCGAGGTCGGTCATGCCGAGCACGCCGTTCATGGGCGTGCGGATCTCGTGGCTGATGTTCGCCACGAACTCGCTCTTGGCGCGGCTGGCGGCCTCGGCGGCATTCTTGGCGGCCTCCAGATCGCGGGTACGATGTCGGACCATCTCCGTGAGCGCCTGCTCGCGGCGGCGCAGATAACGCGTGCGCCAGCCCACCAGTCCCCACACGGCCAGCCCGGCCGCAGCGGCACAGCAGATCCAGAACCAGACCGTCTGCCGGAACAACGGCGGAATCTCGAACTCCACCGCGGCGACATCCAGGCTCCAGACACCGTCGTTGTTGCAGGCCGTCACCTCGAACCGGTAGTGCCCGGGCTGCAACCCGGCATAGAGCGCCTCGCGCCGGTTGCCGCCGTCGACCCAGTCGGAATCCTGCCCGACCAGGCGGTAGCGGAACCGCACGCGCTCGGGCGCGGTGAAGCTCAACGCGGTGAAATGGAAGCGTATCTCGCTCAGGCCCCGCGGCAGCCGGCCGAGCCCAGCCGGCGCCAGCCGCCGCCCCTTCACCTCGACCGCCTCGATCCGCACGGGAGGCGGCACGCCATTGCTGCGGATGCGGGCCGGATCGACCACCGCCACACCGGTCGCCATCGGGAACCAGGCGGTGCCCTCCGCAGTGACCAGCGAGTTCGGAAAACCGCTGTCGATCGGTCCGCCGGCAGGCAGTCCGTCAGAGTCGCGATAGAAGGCGAAATCCACGGTGCCTGCCTGCCGGCTCAGGGCATCCACGATCGCCGCCCGCCGCATGCGCAACAGGCCCTTGCTGGTGGTCATCCAGAGGCTGTCGCCGAGCTGCGCGAGCGCGAAGGGCCGCCCAGCAAGGTCCAGCGGATACGGCACGGTGTCGACCCGTCCCCCACTGATCCGGCGCAGCGGCACATCGGCCGTGGCCACCCAGAACGTGCCATCCTCGTCCTCCAGCATCCCCACAGCGCCGCGGATCGAGGTGTCGTTGCCCGGGAGGACCGTGCGCCAGCCGTCGGGCCCGCGACGGGCCACAAGACCGCTTTTGTCGCCCAGCCAGAGAAAACCGTCGCGGTCGAAATGGAGAAAGGAAACGGGGGCGTTGTGAGCCGGCACCGATTCGTCGGTCCAGCCGGCCGGGCCGAAACGTTTCAACCCGGAAGGGGCGAAGCCCACCCACATCGTGCCATCAGGACCGCCGACCATCGCACGAATCGACGCGAGGCGCCCTTCCATCGGCACCGGTTCGAGCCTGCCGCCACGCAACACCTCGAGCCCCGAGGTGGGATGGGCGATCCAGATCGCGCCATCCGCCGCCTCGGCCAGGACGGACACCGTGTCCTCGGCCATTCCGTCGGACTGTCGCAACGTGGTCGTGCGACCGCCCACGAGGTGACTGAGGCCGCCGCCGACCATCCCCACCCAGGCCGAGCCGTCACGCGCGCGCAACAGGCACAATGCGGAGGACGACATGAGCCCATCGCGCCGCGAGATGCCGGTGGCCACGGCATCCTTAAGCCGGATCAGCCCGCGGCGCCCGCCCGACCAGATGTTCCCCTCCCGGTCCTCGAGAAGGCAGAAGTGCTCGTCGAGCGGCTCGCCCGCCCGGTTCGGGACGGGCTCGATCCGGCCGTCGGCAAAGCGACACAGTCCGCCGGCGGAGGCGATCCACAGCGAACGGTCACGATCGACGAGGAGCGCGTTCACGGCCGTCGTCGGCAGCCCGTCGGCCACGGTGAGCAGCCTCGCCAGCCGCCCCGCAACCACGCGTCCGATACCGGCCGGCGTGGCAATCCAGAATCCGCCCTCCGGGCATGCCGTCGCCGCCATCGCCTGCGCATGCGGCAGACCGTCCTGGGTGCCGCGCGTCGCAATCATGCCGCCCTGAACCTGCAACACGCGCCGCCCGAGCACCCACAACGAGCCATCCGAGGGATTGCACCAGGCCGAACGGACGCCGTTCGGTCGGAGGTCGGCCGGAAGCCCCAGCCGCTCGCCACGGTCTTCGGAGAAGCGCCAGAGATCGGCCCCGGTCACGACCAGCATCCGATTCGAGGCATCCAGCAGGAACCCGCGCACAGTCGCCGATGCGGTTTGCGGGGGAAAGTCGAGCCGCCTGAACCGGCCGTCGCGATACGTCGCCAGACCGTTGGCGGAGGTGCCGATCCACAGAGTCCCCTCCGTGTCCTCGCCCAGCCCGTAGACGACGGAGTTTTTCAGCTCCGGAACGAGGTTGCGGTCGTAGGCGACGAAATGAGCGCCGTCGAACCGCGCCAGCCCCTCCGGCGTGCCCACCCACAGGTAGCCGTCCCGGGTCTGGACGATGGCGCGGATAACGTTGTTGGGCAGCCCGTCGGCGACGGTCCACTCGTCGCAGCCGTACTCGCGCGGCGCGCGGCGTGGATCGAGTGCGCACAGCGGCGCCAGCCCCGCGAGGAGCCCGGCCACCACAACTGCGCACCGACAAACTGAGGAGAGGACCGACACGTTGTTCCCGATTCCTTCGGCACGTTGCGCCAGGGATGAAGTCTCCGGCAAGCATAACACCGGCGCTTCGGACGGCCCACGCGAGCCGCAGCCATTTTGACCGAAACCAGACAGCGCCGGAGCATCCAGCGGCGGCCGGAAACCGGTAGCCGCAAGGGTCCCCATTTTCCCCACCCCAGGGTCCAAGCACACACAGTCCGCCTCGGGGCTCGCAAACCGCAGGCCAGTCCCTACGCTCCGCCCCGATGCCCCCGATTCGCAGACTCGCCTTCGTCGTCAATCGCACCAAGCGCGGCGCGCACGATCTCGCCAACGACCTCATGGCGCTCGCCCGCACGGCGAAGGCAAAAACGCGACTCTTCGCCCGTCCGCCCCTGCCCGAGGACGCGCTCGTCGGCTTCGACGCCTGCTGCGTCGTCGGCGGCGACGGCACACTCCTGAGCGCCGCCCGAGAAGCCGCGCGCGCCGGTGTTCCCGTGATCGGCGTCAACCGCGGCAGTCTCGGATTCCTCACCACATTCTCCGCCGAGGAGGCGCTCGCGCAGTTCCCGGCCCTGCTCGACGGCGAGTGCCGCCTGGCCAGCCGCTCGCTCCTCTCCTGCCGCACCGGCCCGGCCCAGGAGGACATCGCGCTCAACGACATCGTCATCAAGGACGAGAACGGCTCCAAGCTCGTCCGCCTCGGCGTCTACGCCGACGGCGAGTTCGTCACCGACTACCACGGCGACGGCCTGCTTGTCGCCACCCCCACCGGCTCCACCGCCTACAATCTCTCCGCCGGCGGCCCGATCATCCATCCCGATGCCGACGCCATCGCGCTCACACCGATCTGCCCGCACACGCTCAGCAACCGGACCGTCATCCTGCGCAGCGGCGTGACACTGCGCATCGAAAGCCGCACGGAAGGCGCTCGCCTGCTCGTGGCGATGGACGGCCAGCGCAACCTCGTGACCTGCGCCGGCCGCGATATCGAGATCTCGCGCGCCGAATGCCGGCTCACGCTCGTGCAGAAACCCGGATACGAGCACTTCGAAGTCCTCCGCTCGAAGCTCGGTTGGAGCGGCGCCGCCACCGGCGGCCAGCCGCGGCGGTAAACACAGCAGCCGAGGGTGAACCGAACAGCGGTTCCTCGCCCGTGTGCAACAGCAGAGCCGGCAGCGAGCGAGGCACACGCCCCAAGCACGCTGTTTTCCCGACTGCGCTGCGCGCATCGCACACTCCCGCCCCAGCCCACTGGCTCGATGAAAACACGAAAGGAGCCAGCTCAAGGGGCGCCGCTCCCGAAAGGCGAAGACCGGCGGCTGCCGCACCGGGAAGATCGACAAAGCACAGTTCGGGGCCTTGTTCCGTTTGTACCGTTGTTGCCGGTCGGCACTCCACTCACACCAATGATCGCGATCCGTTCCGAACCCGTTCCATGGCGACGCTGGGGTGAAGGCCTCGACGCCGAGTCAGTCGCCCAGCTTGAGCGCGCCTGCCGACTGCCTATTGCCGTGCGCGGCGCCCTTATGCCCGACGCCCACGTCGGCTACGGGCTGCCCATCGGAGGCGTCCTCGCCACGGAGGATGCTGTGATCCCCTACGCCGTCGGCGTCGACATCGCCTGCCGAATGAAGCTCTCAGTGCTCGACCTCCCGCTCGACTGGCTGGAGCGCCGCACGCAGGACCTCGCCCGCGCCATCGAGGAGGAGACTCGCTTCGGCGTGGGCGCCACTTTCGAGAAACGCCGCCGCGAGCACCCGGTGATGGACGAGGACTGGACCGTGAGCCCGGTCACGGCCTCGCACCGCGACAAGGCCTGGGCGCAGCTCGGCACCAGCGGCAGCGGCAACCACTTCGTCGAGTTTGGCCAGCTCACGGTCGCCAACGGCGCCGCCGGCCTGCCGCCGGGCGAATATCTGGCGCTGCTCAGCCACAGCGGCAGCCGCGGCACCGGCGCGGCGGTGTGCGAGCACTATTCGCATGTCGCCGAGAAACGGTTGCGCGACCTGCCGCGCGAGTTCGCGAAGCTCGCCTGGCTCGAGCTCGCCTCCGCCGAGGGCCGCGAGTACTGGGCCGCGATGGAGCTGATGGGCCGCTACGCCTCGGCCAACCACGAGCTCATCCACCGCCACATCGCCCGGAACCTGAAGGCCGAGGTTCTTCTCTCGATCGAGAACCACCACAACTTCGCCTGGCGCGAGCGCCACGACCGCCGCGATCTGATCGTGCACCGCAAGGGCGCCACCCCCGCAGCCGCCGGGGTGCTCGGCGTGATCCCCGGCTCAATGGCGACGCCCGGCTTCATTGTGCGCGGGCTGGGCAATCCCGCCTCGCTCGAGTCCGCCGCGCACGGCGCGGGACGGTTGATGAGCCGCAAGCGCGCCCACGAGACATTCACGTGGAAACAGGTTCGCCCGATCCTCGAAGACCGCGGCATCACCCTGCTGGCCGCCGGCATCGACGAGGCGCCGGGCGTCTACAAGGACATCGCCGCCGTGATGGCCGCGCAGGCAGAACTGGTCGAACCGCTCGCGCGTTTCGATCCGAGGATCGTGAAGATGTCCGGCCCCGGCGAGAGGCCCGAGGACTGAGCCGGTCGCGAACAGCCGCGAGGGCGTGGGCGACGGATCCCGAACACGCTCCGGCCGCCTACTTCGCCGGCTGGATCAGCTCGATCTCGTAGCCCTCGGGCGCATCGATGAAGGCAATGACAGAGCCGGAGCCGGTCGGCGTCGGGCCGTCGGAGAGGGCGTAGCCCTTCTTCGCCAGTTCGGCGGCAAACGTCTCCAGATTCTCCACCTCGAACGCCAGGTGCATGAGGTCGGGCTGCACCGCCACCGGCTCGGCCCCGGCGGGCATCTGACAGAGTTCGATCTCCTCGGCGCTGTTCGGCGTCCGCAGGAAGGCTAGCTGCGCGCCGCGCGGCGAAGTCATCCGGCGGGCCAGCGTGAGCCCGAGCGCTTCGCGGTAGAACTTCACGGTGCGATCGAGGTCGTTCACGCGCATGCGGGTGTGGAGGAGTTTGGTGACGTTCATGGCGAAAGGAGGGGATGATTACCGAGCGAGTTTTCAAGCGGCGCTGGCCGCCTAGCCGGCTGCGCCGTGGTGCCCGGGACAGGGGTCGAACCTGCACACCTTGCGGTACGGGATCCTAAGTCCCGCGCGTCTGCCAATTCCGCCACCCGGGCAATTCGGCTGGGGATCGAACGCCGCGGATTCCCGCCGCGCCGCCCGCGCGGGGCAAGGCCGAAAGCCGCCGCATGCCGCGGTTGCCAGCCAGGATCGCCGTTCGCACGAACGGCGCCACGGTTTCAGCACAGCGGCGAAGCCTCACCGCACCGCCAACGCGCAGCGTTCGCCCATCTTGGCGTAGGTTTCGATGTGGTTGGCGCTCTGCTCGCGCAGATCGGCGTCGAACACGATCCGATCGCGTTGGAAAAGAGTGATGACGCAGGAGCCGCCGAACTTGAACAGCCCCTTCTCGTCGCCTTTCTTGACCTTCGTACCGGCTGGATAGGTCTGGCGGATACTGCCGACCATCGTCGCGCCGACCTCGATCATGGCGACCGTGCCGAAGCGCTCGGTGTCGAGCAGGGTGAGCATGCGCTTGTTCTGGACGAGATAGCGGACATTGCGGCGCAGCGCGATCGGGTTGACCGAGAAGAGCGAGCCGCGGATCTCCTGCGCCCTGCCGGGTGTGCCGGCGCAGGGGAAGTGGAACCGGTGGTAGTCGACCGGGGCCAGGCGCGAGATCAACATCGCGCCGCCGGCGAACTGTTTGGCCACATGCTCGCCGCCAATTAGCTCGGACAGTTCGAAGCGCTCGCCCTTCACGTAGAAGCCGTCGGCATCGTCGACATTCGGGAAAACCAGATGCCGGCCATCGGCAGGGAGCGCGACACTGGCCGGATCGGCGTCGATCGGGCGCGCGCTGTCGGTGAGCTTGCGGTAGAAGAACTCGTTGAACGTCCGGTACGACATGGCCCGCTTGGCGAACTCGTCGGCGTCCAGGTCGTTGTCCGCGATGAAGGGAAGGACCTTGTGGACACTGCGGGGCTTCTCCATCTGGCGCCCGTACCACCAGGAGAGCAGTGCGCGTTTCGCCAGCACATGCAGCGCAATCCGCCCGCTGATCGAGCTGCTGTAGAGCCAGCGCAGCCAGAACTCGCCTGGAATCTTCTCCTCGACCATCTCGCGGCGCTTCCGATGGAAATACACGACGGGTTCCTGGGACATGGCCGCACCGTGAGCGGCCGGCCCGCCCGCGCCAAACCGAAAACGCCGCCAGCGCCGCAGCACAGCGTATCCACAGCTCAGGTCGCACGCCGCGTCACGGCAGTGCGCGCCGCCGCCCGCCAAGAAAACGCCGCGGTACGATCGGGTAAAACACCCGGCAAAAATATCGGTGCCGCCGCCCATTCTATCGTTGCAACAAAGCCGGGGCTCCGCGCGGCGAGAATTGCCTTTGACAAGCCGCACACGGCTCTTCGAACTCGTACGCCTACGTCTAGAGGTTCGCTCTTTTCCTCCCACAACCATCTGTCTCTTTTCCCCACACCCACCACCTACCCCCCCTGCCGCCCCCCCCAGGCGGGCCCTCCCGGTATCGAGGCTCGGCTCGGATCCGAATCTGAAGGCGGTGCCCGCGATGACGGCGACGATGACCAGGGCCGTGCGCTCGTCAAGCGGCCGGAGCGCAGCGTCGAAAAA
>CAZXHR010000112.1:10111-14285 GCA_964640465.1 uncultured Opitutaceae bacterium | reverse complement strand
CGTGGCTCCCGCCTTGTTATGGACGCAACGCTCCCGTGACATAATACCCTGTTCGCCAAAGAAGCGATGAGCCAGCGTTACCAGTCCGGCGAGGAAGTGAAGATCGGCGACCGCGTGCGTCGCGCCGACGACGAAGGGAAGATCATCGCGTTGCAGGAAGATCTCCCGAAGTGGGGCGTCTCCGCGGACCGTGCGAGCGGTAAGGCGATGATCGATTTCAAGAAGATGAAGCTCGTCTGCGAGGACACCGCGTCGAACGAGGACTTGGTGTTTCTCGGGAGGGCCGAGTCTTGAAAAACGGAGGGCGAACCAGCCACCAGTACCAATGCCGGGGAGGTGCCCGGTTTCCACTCACCGCCGGCCGCCCGGCATGGCACACCTGAATCGTTAGCCCAAAATGCCAGATATCCCTACAGATCCTGTTGAGAATCTCAGGAACTGGGCTGCTTTGCACGTCCAGAATACTGAGCGCGACCTTGCAAAGTCTATGTTCACGCAGTTGCTGAGCCAGACCGGGTCGCTCGATAGCTTCTCGAATTGGTTTCTTCTTCTGATCGGCGCTTCCACCGCATTGGTTATACCGAATCTAGAGGCAGTCTCAAAGATCTTGCCGTTTGGTGCGATTAGATGGTTCTTGCTGCTATTCATCGGCAGCGCCCTCTGTGGCGTAGCGCAAAAGTTTTTCGCTATGTCGGTTGATATGCGTTTACGACTAGCTGGAGCACTTGAGAAAGACTGGGCTCAACGACTTCAGGCTGCAGACGAAGAAGAGAAGAAGATTCAGGCAGCTGCCACTCATTGGGGAGCTGCCGTCGACACGAAGATCGACATACACCGTGTTGTTGCACCCGTCCTTGAAGTCACACCCAATTGGGTGAAGAAGCGTGCGAAGAAGAAGGCCGAAGCTGGGCTGAAGGATCCGCTCGATAGTTACAAGGACGGGCTGCGCGCCTTTATCAGGCAGAGCTGGTGTTTTGCGGCGCAGTGTGTGTTTATCTTGGCGGCTACTGTCGTTATAGCGGTAAGTATAGGAAGGGCTAACCAGCGGCCAGAGGCAACTCCGGGAGCTGTCACGGCTCCTGCTGCCGCAGGTACCGCGCCAGCTCCCTCCGTGCCTCATCCCTGAACGTCGGCAAAAGAAGATGCGCCCATTCCTAAAGATTGGATTCCTTGCCGCGGCCGTGATCGCGTGGGGCATCTTTCTGTTCTTCGACTCGCTGTGGACCGACTGCCTCACTCAAGCCGTGAAAGAAGGTTATTACCGGGAGTTCTACGGCCCGCTGACTTTCTTCCGCCCGGTAGCCAAGTACGCCGCGTTAAGTTTATCGCTCGTTTGCGGAGTGTGGCTGGCGATCGAAGCCCGACCGAAAGCCAAATGAAGAAGCCGCCGAACCCTGAGAGTTGTGTTCACCCCGAGCGATGCGGAGCGGTGAACACGACCATTGGCGAACAAGCCCGGGGCGGACCGGAGACGAAGCCGTAATCGCCGAAGGACCGTTCGGCAGGCTCACGGCAGGACTGACGTCCGCGCGCGGGGTCGACTCGTGCTGTATGCGCTTTGTGTTTTCCGCGTATCTCTCGCGTATGCCTTCGTCAAAAGCTGGCGAGGCATGCCAGCGGTCCAGTGGGTCCGCAGCGGGGTGGACTTGCATAAGGTTTCGCCCATTGGCGACCCCCGTCAGCCTAAACGGGCAGTTGGACACAGAGGTCACAGAGATGAGGCAGGAGTACACAGAGAGAGCGGAGGAAAACTGGATGCCGGAGGTGCTCAGCATTCGGGCGAGTAGGCCGGGCTACATCTCGCTTACCCAAGTTCGCCTCCGCCGCAGGTTCTGCCGAACGGCAGAATGATCTCCTTCCGTCTCTCCTCTGCCTCGGTGACCTGTCCGCGCTGCCTTTTCAAGGATCGGCGGTTTCCCCACTCCGTGTCCGATCCCGAGCAGAACGGAGGCGAGAGACCACTGCCTTCCAGCGGGCGGAAGGGCCGTGCAAGTCACGGCATCTACGGATGCAGGACGGCCGGCGGCTTTCCGCGCCGTATTTCCAGTCGCATCCCCACGGGCACGCGGTTTTGCGGGGCGGCAGTAGGCAGTGGGCTGTGGGCAGGGGGCCTATGCGGGGCGGAGGCGTAGCGCGTGGCGGGGTTGGCTACGGGGGACGCGGATGCGGGCGGAGGATCTAGGATCTGCGCCCGCCGGCGGCGGGCCACAGCTCAGAATTTCACGCGGGCTTGGAGACCGAGGAAGTGGGCGCTGTCGAGGAGGCCGTTGCGGTAGTCGGTGTAGCTGTACTCGGCGACAAGATCGAGGTGCCGGCAGACGGCGTAGCTGGGGGCGACGGTGTAGCGGTAGGCGCGCAGTGGCAGCTGGTAGTAGAGCAATCCGCCGCCCATGTCGGCCGCGGTGCCGCTGAGGCGGCCGGTGAGCGCCCACTTCGGGGTGAAGGCGTGCCGGGCCATGAGCGACCAGAAGTAGCTTTCGAAGGAGTTCGAGCTGCCGGTATCCGTGGAGCGGCGGGTGCGGGCTTGGCAGAACTCGGCGGCGAAGACGGTCTTCCCCAACGTGTATTCGACCCAGAAGTCGGCGGTCAGGTACTTGGCCCGTGCGGCGGGGCTATCGTCCTCGCTGAGGCGGCCGATCCGTTGGTGCTCGTAGGCGAGGCCGGCGAAGAAGGTGAGGTTCTTGATCCCCTTGTACGAGACGTAGGCCTCGGCGCCCAAGCCGTTGTCGAGATCGCCGTCGCCGCGGTAGTAGGCGGGGCCGTAGACGGAATCGAGCGCAGCGACGCCGAAGCTGTAGGTCTCGCGCTGGCGCTCCAGCTTGAGGCCGGAGTGGTAGTTGGGCGTGGGGGAGCCGAACATCGGGCCGATGCGGTACCCGTTCCTGGCGAGGTAGTCGGCAATATCGATCTTCTCGGCGAAGATGACGGCTCCCGTTTCGATCAGGTAGCCCCAGAAGTAGAAGTAGGGCTGGGCGGCGAGGAGGTTCTCGTTGGCGTAGGTCAACTGGTTGAGCCCCACCGCATCGAAGGACTCGTAACCGAGCCAGCTCTGGAACTTGCCGGCGGTGAGGGTGAAGCCGCTGCCGAGGTCGCAGGTGGCATGGGCATCGAGGAGGACCGGGGAGTAGTCGTAGCCGCTACCGCTCTCGGTGCCGTAGGAAAAGACGCTGGCGGTGGCGGAGAAGCGGCCGTACCGGCCGGTGGCCTGGAGCTTGTAGGCCTCGATCTCGGTCGCGGTGTCGGACTCGTGCTCGGAGGAGAGCCCGAAGGCATCGCGCGCCTTGGGGGTGCTGTCGCCGAAGATCGCCGGCCAGTCGTAGTTGGTCCGGGTGGCGATGCTGGAGCCGACCACGTAGCCGCTGATGGAAAGCCCCTCGGTGAGCTCGATCTCGGCGAAGGCGGTGCCGGCGGCGAGGGCCGCGAGCGCGACGGAGAGGGAAAGACGTGTTGTGAATGGGCGCATGATTGCTGAAGCGTTCGGCGGGAAGCCTGGCGGTGCCGGAGTTGGTGGGGGGCGGTGCCGGGGCGGGAGAGTCGGAGCCGGTTAAGTCGGCCGAAATCCGCCGCGGTTGAGGAGAAGTGTGGGAGGGATGACCTAGAATTCCGCAGACGACAGAAGGTAACGAAGGGAACAAAAGCCCTGCGGATCAGACGAGAACGGTGCTCATAGGCCCGTCGGTTTTCCCTTCACCTGCCAAGTGAAGCCCGCGGCCCGACTCTGTTATCCAACTCGTTTACGCTTCGTTCTCTTCGTTGCCTTCTGTCGGTTCCAACTGTCCTTTGCAGGATGGCTCCGCAGCGCCCGTGTACCGGTGCGGTGGTGGCAACAAAAAGCCCGCGCCGGGAGAGGCGCGGGCTGCGGGGAAACGGGAAGGGGTTGCGGTATTATTCCGCGGTAGCGTCGCCGCCGGCGCTCTCGCCCAGGGCGGTGCAGCCGGAGACGGTGACCTTCTCCATGATCACGGAGCGGATCTTCGCGGCGATCTCGGGCTTCTCGACGAGGAAGGCCTTGGCGGCTTCGCGGCCCTGGCCGATGAGGTTGCCCTCGTAGGCGATCCAGGCGCCCTTCTTCTCGAGGACCTTCTGCTCGATGCCGAGGTCGATGAGCGAGCCGGACCAGGAGATGCCCTCGTTGTACATGATGTCGACCTCGCACTCGGTGAAGGGCGGGGGG
>CAZXHR010000112.1:0-10101 GCA_964640465.1 uncultured Opitutaceae bacterium | reverse complement strand
CTCAATCCTCGGCTTCGGGGTCGGCGGCGGTCTTGCTGGGCACTTCCTTGCCAGAGGGCTTGGAACCGTGTTCGGCGTGCTTGGCGAGGACGGCGTCGCGGATCTTGGCGAGGAGCGCAGGATCCTGGCGCAGGTTGTCGCGGGCGGAGTCGCGGCCTTGGCCGACCTGCTGGCCTTCGAAGGAGAGCCACGTGCCGCGCTTGTCGAGCAGGCCGAGGTCGTTGGCGGCGTCGATGACGGCGCCTTCCTTGGAGATGCCCTCGGCGTAGAGGATGTCGAACTCGGCCTCGGTGAAGGGCGGGGCCACCTTGTTCTTCACGACCTTGACGCGGGTGCGGTTGCCGACGACCTTGCCGTCGCCGGTCTTGATGGCGGCGATGCGGCGGATGTCGAGGCGGACGGACGAATAGAACTTGAGCGCGCGGCCGCCGGGGGTGGTTTCCGGGTTGCCGAACATCACGCCGATCTTCTCGCGGATCTGGTTGGTGAAGATGCACACGCACTTCGTCTTCGAGATCACGGCGGTGAGGCGGCGCATGGCCTGGCTCATCAGGCGCGCCTGCGAACCGACGGTGGCATCGCCCATCTGGCCGTCGAGCTCCTGCTTGGAGATGAGGGCGGCGACGGAGTCGATGACGATGACGTCGATCGCGCCGGAGCGGATGAGTGTCTCGGCGATGGTGAGTGCGTCCTCGCCGCTGTCGGGCTGGGAGACGAGGAGATCGTCGAGGTTGACGCCGACGATGCGGGCGTACTTCGGATCGAGGGCGTGCTCGACGTCGATGAAGGCGGCGAGGCCGCCCTTCTTCTGGACTTCGGCGATGACGCTCAAGCAGAGGGTGGTCTTGCCGGAGGACTCGGGGCCGAAGATCTCGATGATGCGGCCGGTGGGCAGGCCGCCGGCGCCGAGGGCGAGGTCGATGGCGATGGAACCGGTGGAGACCGTTTCGACCTTCATCTTCGTCGCGTCGCCGAGGCGCATGATGGAGCCTTCGCCGAACTCCTTGGTGATGGCGGAGAGGGCGAGATCGAGGGTTTTGCGGGCGGCGGCGTCGGCGGCGACCTGGGTGGAGGCCTTGGACTTTTCGGCGGGAGCGACGGGTTTGGACATGGTGGAAATATCGGCGACGGGTTTGCGCGGGGGACGAGGGGGCACGCTTGCCGAAACGGGAGGGGTGGCAAGTGCGATGTCGGGTGCGGAGTCGAGGTCGGAGATCATGCCGCGAGGATACCCGATGGGGCCGGACAAGGGCGGTCCGAGGGTGTGGGGATGGCGGCACGCAGGGATCGCCGGGCCGGGCGGGCATCGAACGGCCCGGTGGCTGGCCGGAGCGGTACACCCGAAGACGAGAACCGGTTTGCCTGATACGGGGAGGCGCCTAATCTCCGTGCTCATGCGGCCTTCCACGCCGCGGTATTGCAACCCAAACACCCACCATGTCGGACTCTCCCGTTTCACCTACTCCTTCCGCGCCGGCCGATGCGGCGGCGGAAGACAACACCCCGGCGATCATCAGCTATCTTTTCGGCATCGGGCTGATCATCGCGGCAGTCATGCACAGCAGCAAGAAGACGCAGCTCGGCGCGTATCACCTGCGCCAGGCTCTCGGCATCCTGCTCATCGCGATCGCGGGCAGCGTGGCGCTGACGATGGTGGCGTTCGTGGTGGCCTTCATGGGCGGCATCCCGGTGATTGGCTGGGGACTGATCCATGCCGTGGGGCTGATCGCGTGGGCCTTCCGGCTGGCACTGCTTGTCCTCACCATCCTCGGCATCCTCGCCGCGGTGAACCGCGAGCAGAAGCCGCTGCCGGTGATCGGTGCGCTCTGCCAGAAGTATTTCGCCTCCGTGTTCGCCTGAACGGCGCGGAGCGATTCAGTCCTTTCCCCTAGAAATCCTAACCATCCACCTACACCAACCCTATGTCCGAAAACAAAATCAAGAAACCCGACGCCAACCCGATCGCCGCACTCCTGCTCACCTGGTTTGTCCTCGGGCTCGGCCACCTCCTGATCAACGGCCAGCAGCGCAAGTGGATCTTCACGCTCATCGCCGGCATCGTCGGCAGCTGCCTCTGCGTGCTCCCGGGAATCGTCATCGGCATCCTGAGCATCGTCGAGGCCTACAAGACCGCCGAGCGTCTCCAGAAGGGCGAGGAGATCGGCATCAACGAGTACACGCTCCCGCTGCTCTTCAAGATCATCAAGATCGTGGACAAGGAAGCCACCTGCGCGCAGGCGTAATCAGGTCTCGGATTCCGCAACTTCTCAGCGCCCGGCCGGCTCACCGTCCGGGCGCTTGTTTTTCTTGGCTGGCTGTGCTGGCCTAACCCCGCCGCCTCCCACGCTGCCGGCTTTTTTTTCAATCTTCACAACTTCCGCTCGCCATGGACTACCACATCGCCCGCAACAACCAGAAGCTCGGCGTCTTCGCCGAGGAAGCGGTCCGCGCTCGCCTGCAAAGCGGCGAGTTCCTCCCCTCCGACTTGGTCTGGTGTGAAGGCATGCCGGCGTGGAAGCCAGCGGCTGAGGTTTTCCAGGCGGCCGCTCCTGTCCCGCCCGTGGTGCCGCCGGTGATCGCCGCCGCGCCGTTGCTCCCGCCGCAGGCCGCCGCGCCGGAAGGTCGCCCGGCCGCGCCGCTGCCGCCCAAGCCGGACAACTACCTCGTGTGGTCGATCCTCGCCACGATCCTGTGCTGCATCCCCTTCGGGATCGTCTCCATCGTCTATGCGACGCAGGTCGACTCGAAATACGCGATGGGCGACTATGCGGGCGCCCAGGCCTCGGCCGGCCAGGCGAAGGTTTGGTTTTGGGTGGCGGTGCTGCTCGGAGGGCTGCCGCTGCTCGGGGCGGCCCTGTTTTTCGGCGGCTCGATGCTCTTGGGGCTTTTCGGCGGTCTTGCCGGTAGCGGGTTCCATCCTTGAGCGCTGGACCGACACTAGTCCGTCAACGCCGACTGGTATTCGGTGCCGCTGCCGCCGGGCTTGTCGCGTGGTTTCTGCTGGCGGGCCCGCGGCCTCCGGTCTGGTTGCCGCAGTGCCCGTTCCATGCGCTCACTGGGCTCTACTGCCCCGGCTGCGGCTCGACGCGGGCGCTGCATGCGCTGGCCCACGGCGAGCTCGGCGCCGCTCTCGGTTTCAATCCGCTCCTCGTCCTGACGCTCCCGCTACTCGCGGCGTGGGCATTGGCCCGGGTTGCGAAGACCCTCCGGGGCGACGCGACTCCTGTCCGGCAACCGCCCCACGCGGCCACCGTCGCGCTGGTGGTGTTGGTTTCCTTTTTCCTGCTGCGCAACCTGCCGTGGTGGCCGTTTGTCCTGCTCGCGCCGCACGGCTGAGAGACGATTTCCGGCCGCGCGGTCGTGCCGCCGCGGCTCACTCGCCGGTGGGCAGTGGTTCGGGCACGGGCCACTCGCCGGTCACCAGTTCGCGGGACCCTTCGGGCAGCTGCGGCACGTGGTAGGTCCATGCCGTGATCGGCACGCCGTTGGCGCGTTCGATGCGCACGATCACACGGCGGAAGAGCAGGGGATGGTCGGGGAGGGCGTCCTCCCACGCGTCGAGCGTGGACCAGACGGTGCGGTAGTCGGCGAGCGTGATCAGATGTCCGGTCACCGGTCGCCAGCCTTCGTTGGAGAAGGTGGCGGAGGGGGCATGTTGGGCGGCGCCGAGGCGCACCTGATCGGCGTCCGGGTCGAGGCTGGCTTCGGCGAGCACGGCGGCCGGCGGCACGAGCAAGGCTGGGCAACCGGAGGGGAGTTCATAGAGCCGGCCCCACAGCCGGGCGGGGAGCACCGAACGCACGCCGCGGCAGAGCTGGTTGTGCATGGGCGATCCCTGCTTGAGGGTGCCGTAGGCGAAAAGACGGGTTTCCGGATTCATGGGGTGGAACAGCCGGCAGAGGGGCGATGCAGCGCGGGCGCGGGGTAGGCGCACCGTAGCGGCTGCCGATCGTGTTTTGAAGGCTAAATCATGATCGCCCGACTCTGGTCGCGCCGCATACGCCACACGGCGGAGTGGCTGGTGCGCCGGGGCTTCGTCCTCAATCCGCGAGGGCCTGTGCCGATGTGCAGGAGGCCATGGCGCAAGGGGAGACAGGTCGCGCGCAGCGGGTACGGCCTCCGGCAGCGGGGCGGAGGGATCGCGCGAGCGTGCCGCGGTGCTGATTCGCCATGCCGCCGGCCCGCCCAGTTCCGCCTCAGAATCACCCTTGGCGCCTCTGTGTGCTCGGGCGCATGGGCGACTTCATGGGGAAACTGCAGCCGGTACTCGCGCGCGATCCGGCCTTCCATCTGCGCTGCCATGAATCTCTGGACGCGGCGCGTCGCGAGGTGGCCGCCTGCGGGGTGGATTTGGCACTGGTTTCCAGCGAGCTGGCGACGCGCCACCGCGAGGAGTTGTTCGGGCACGCCTGTCCGGCGCGGGTGGCGGTGTACACGCCTGTGCCCACCGCGGAGGAGGCGGTGTACTGGATGCGTGCCGGCGCGGCCGACTACTTCGGCCTGGGGGCCGAGACGCTCGCCGAGCTACCGGCGCGGCTGCACGCTGTGCTTGCCCCGCGGACGGAGCCGGCGCCCGGTCCGGAGCTGCGCGGCGTGGATACGCTGGCCCGGCAACTGGCGGTGGCGATCGAGAAGATGGGCGACGGCCTCACGCTCACCGACGACCACGGGCGCTTCATCGTCTTCAACCGGCAGCTTCGGCGCATCACCGGCTACAGCCGTTCGCTCGTGGGCAATCTCGGCGGCCTGCTCCACGCGCTCCATCCCGATCCCGGCGAGTGCCGGCGCGCCGAGGAGCGGGTGCGCGAGGCGCTCTCGACGGGCGAGATCCGCGAGGCCGAGGCCAGCGCATGTACGCGGCGCGGAGAGAAGCTGCTGTTGTCCGTCGTGTGCTCGCCGGTGCGCATCGGCGCCCGTGTGTGGTTGCTGTGCGAGTATAGGGACATCACCGCGCAGCGCCGTGCCGAGGTCGCGCTGGAGCTGCGCGAGGCCCGTTCGCAGCGGTTCAACCGCGTGCTTGCCGAGCTGGCCGGCGACGATCGGCTCTTCCGCATCGAGCGCGATGCGGCCCTGCGCTTGTTGACCGAGGCGGCGTCGCGCACGCTCGGTGTGGCGCGCGTCGGCATCTGGTTTTTCGACACCGTGGGCGGGGCTTTGGAGTGCGCCGACTGCTTTGACCAGCGCCCCGGCAAACATCAGGCAGGCCAGCGGCTTTCCACCGGCGCTGCCCCGGAATACTTCGCGGCGCTCGAGCGCTGGGAGATCATCGCGGCCGGCGATGCCGTCCACGATCCCGCGACCTGCTGCCTCTCGGAGGCCTACCTCCGCCCCCAGGGCATCGGCGCGATGCTCGATGTGCCGGTGCGTGTCGCGGGCAGGGTGATGGGGGTGATCTGTCACGAGCATATTGGCACGCCGCGAAGCTGGTCGGCGGCCGAGCAGTCGTTCGCCTCGGCGATGGGCAGCTGCGTCGCGCTCGTGCTCGAGGCCGAGGCGCGCCGCAACGCCGAATCGGCGCTCCACGCCGCCCACGACCGGCTCAACGAGATCGTCGAGTTCCTGCCGGACGCCACCTTCGTCATCGATGCCAACGGCGTTGTCACCGCCTGGAACCGCGCGATGGAGGATCTCACCGGCGTGCCGAAGGCCGCCATGCTCGGCCGCGGCGATCACGAGTACTCGCTGCCGTTCTATGGCGACCGACGCCCGCTGCTCATCGACTGCGCGATCCGCCACGACGAGGCGATCGCCGGCGGCTACGAGACGTTCGTCGCCGAAGGCGGAGCGATTTCGGGCGAGACGCAGGTTCCCCGCCTGGGCCGCGAGGGCGGCGCGTATATCTGGGCCAGCGCTCGGCCGCTTTTCGACTCCCAGGGCTGCATCACCGGCGCCATCGAGAGCATCCGCGACATTACCCAGCGCCGGAAGGCGGAGAACGAGATCGTGGCCTGGAAGAAGCGCTACGAGCTCGTCGCCGTCGTTTCCGGCCAGATCACCTACGAGTACAACCTCGACACGGGCTTCATCCTGTGGAGCGAGAGCGTCGGCCAGGTGCTCGGCTACTCGCTGCCCGAGATGGGTGGCACCACCCTGCGCTGGCTGCGGCTGATCCACCCCGGGGACCGCCGCCGCACCGCCAAGCAGCTGCACCGCAGCGTGCGCGATTCCGTGCCATTTGACTCCGAATACCGGATGCGCCACAGCGACGGCGGCTACCGCTGGTTCCGCGACTGCGCCCATTTCATCGTCACGGCCGACCGCGCCCGGTGCATGATCGGCATGCTCACGGACATCACCGCCGCGAAGCAGGCCGCCGAGGCGCTCCAGCGCGCCCACACCCATCTGGAGGAGCGCGTCCGCGAGCGCACCGCCGAGCTCGCCACCGCCAACGAGCGGCTCAAGGCCGAGATCGCCGAGCGCGAGCGCATCCAGCAGGCCCTCGCCGCGAGCGAGCGCAAGTATCGTCTCATGGTCGATTCGTTGCCGCAGGTCGTCTACGAGCTCGATCTCCAGGGCAACATCGTCGTCCTCAACCGCGAGGGCGTGAAGACCGCCCGGCTCCCCGCCGCCGAGCTGGCAAGCGGCGCCAACCTCTTCTCCCTCGTCCATCCCGACGACCACGAGCGGCTCCGCGCGAACTTGGCGCGCCTCATCGCCGGGCACAGCCTCAGCGGCGAGGAGTATCGCTTCCTCCGTCACGATGGCACCACCTTCATCGCCTCCAGCTATGCCCAGCTCATCGTCCAGGACGGCCAGCCGGTCGGCGTGACCGGGTTCCTCATCGACGAGACCCGCCGCCGGCACGTCGAGGAAACTCTCCGCAAGGCCCATGCCGACCTAGAGGACCGCGTCATCCAGCGCACTGCCGAGCTGGCCGAGAGCAACGCTTCCCTGCGCCGCCTGCTCGAGAAGCAGGAGATGAACATCGGCCTTGCCCACCAGGTGCTCCTGCTCGTCAACGCCGAGCAGCCCCGCAACATCCCGCTGCCCGGCGGCGGCTCCCTGTTCTTCGCCGCGCAATCCGTCCCCAGGTATCTGGAAGGGGGCGACCATTTCTTCGTGCGCCGCAACGACACGCCCTCCGGACCGTGCACGCTCGCCAGCATCAAGGACCAGTCCGGCCACGAGGTCGGCTGCATCCTGCGCAGCATCATCACCGACCTCATCCACAACGCCCTCATCGGGACCGCCGACGCCTACCGCCCGCTGGCCGAGACCGTCACCCGGCTCAACCGCGAGATCTGCCGCTCCCACCTGTTCAGCGACGGCGACTTCTTCACCTCCATCAATCTCGAGATCGACCATGCCACGCTCCGGATGGCCTATGTCGTCGCCGGGCATCCGCCCTTCCTCCACATCCGCGGCACGCAGGTCCGACTCCTGCCCGAACTCGCCGGCGCCGGCACCAACCTGCCTGTCGGCATGCTCGAACACCATGAGTTCTCCGGCGCGACCCTCCAGCTCGAGCCCGGCGACAAACTCATCCTCTACACCGACGGCCTGCTCGAATCGCCCGCCGTGCGCAAGCAGCCCCACCTCTCCTCCGAGGGGCTGCTCGGACTTGCCCGAGAGATCGTCGAACGCCGGCCCGAGCGGCATGTCGTCGAGATTGCCAAGGAGCTCTTCGAAGCCGCCGCGGGCCGCCCCTGCAACGAGGCCGCCGGCGCGCACGAACTGCCCGACGACGTGGCGCTGCTTGTCGCCGAGATCGAGCGCACGCGCCCCGTGTTCGAGGATCGGCTCCGCCCGGCCGATCTCGCCGACCTCCGCGCCTTGCGCGTGCAGCTCGCCGGGAAAATCGAGGCGGAGTGGCGCCGATACGGAGTCACTGCATCTTTGATGCGGTTGCACATGATTCTCGAGGAAGCCCTCTTCAACGCCTGGCACCACGGCAATCGCGAGGACCCCGCGAAATGGATCACCGTGCGCCGCAGCTACGGCAACGACGCCTGCTTGGAGATCTTCGACGAAGGTGCCGGCTTTGCCAGCGAACGCGTCGGCGACCCGACCGCTCACGAGAACCGCACGAAACCCTCCGGCCGCGGGCTCTTCCTCATCCGCCGCTTCGCCGACGAGGCCCTTTGGACCGACCGCGGCCGCCATCTCACCGTCTACTTCGGCGACGAGAAGACCTTCTACCCCGCCGCCGGCCGCAGCCCGCTGCCGCGGCTCGACCTCTGGAACACTCTGCAGCCTACCAACGCCAAATCCACCGCATCATGAACATCGTAGTCACTCGCGATAACCACGCCGTGCATCTCGTTCTGCAGGGCGAGATCGACGAACTCGCCGCCGAGGAGCTCAAGAAACGCTTTCGCGACGTCGCCCTCTCCGCTCCGCAACGCGTCGAGCTCGACTTCGCCGGTGTCTCGCACATCGGCAGCGCCGGCATCGGCAAGCTCCTGGTCTTCTACAAGGACCTCGCCATCCACGGAGCGGTGCTGGCCCTCGTGCGTGTGCCCGGCCCCATCTACCATCTCTTCCGTGAGATGAAGCTGGATTCGATCTTCTCCATCTCCGAAGGCCAGTAACCCCGCTGCTCCCCATGAACTTCTTCTCGAGCTACTCGCTGCGCACGAGGCTGCTCTGTGCCGGCATCGCGCTCTCGGCGCTCCCCCTGGTTGTCATCGCCATCATCGTTTTGCGGCAGAACTCGCGTATGACCGCCATCGCCGTCGAGGAGAGCCGTTCCCTCGCCCATACCGACCTCGATCACATCGCCAAGGGCATCTACGCCATGTGTGCCGCACAGCAGGCGACGCTCGACCAGATGCTCCAATCCTCCATGCGCGTCGCCCGCTCGGCCGTTCAGCGGGCCGGCGAGGTTTCCTTGTCGAAGGAGACGGTCGACTGGAAGGTCCGGAACCAGACTTCGAAGGAGGAGTCGTCGCTCACGCTCCCGAAACTCATCATCGGCGGCCTCTGGCTCGGGCAGAACGCCGACCCCGCCGCCTCCACACCGCTCGTCGACGAGTTGTCCGGCCAGCTCGGTTGCGCCATCACAGTGTTCCAGCGCATGAACGACGCCGGCGACATGCTCCGCGTCGCCACCAGCGTCCAGAGCGAGGGCCGCCGCGCCATCGGCACCTACATCGCCGCGCGCGGTGCCGACGGCCAGCCCAACGCCATCGTCGCTGCCGTGCTCAAGGGCCAGCGCTATGTCGGCCGCGCCTTCGTTGTCGATGCTTGGTACCTCACCGCCTACGCCCCGCTCAACGACAGCTCGGGCAACCCGGTCGGTATGGTCTTTGTCGGCATCAAGGAGCAGAGTGTCTCCAGCCTCCGTCAGCAGATCATCGCCACCAAGGTCGGCGCCACCGGCTATGCCTACGTGGTCGATTCGAACGGCAACTACATCGTTTCCCAGAATGGCCAGCGCGACGGAGAGAACATCTGGGAGGCGCGCGATGCCGACGGACGGCTCATGATTCAGGAGGTCGTCCGCGTCGCCAAGTCCACCGTCCCCGGCCAGACCGCCGAAGTCTCCTACCAATGGAAAAACCCTGGCGACCCCGCGCCGCGCAAGAAGATCGTCCGCGTCGCCTATTTCCCCGCCTGGGACTGGATCATCGGCGCCGGCTCCTACGAGCATGAGTTTCTCGCCGCCCCCGAGAAGCTCGCCGCCATCGGCCGCACCGGCGCGCGCACGATCATCGGTCTCCTGGTTGGCACCACGCTCGTCGCCGTGCTCTTCTGGCTGGCCACCGCCCAGATGCTCGCCCGCAAGCTCATCGGCATCGCCGACCAGCTCAAGGCCGGCTCCGACCAAGTCCTCGGCGCCGCTGGCATGATCGCCAACGCCGGCCAGTCCGTCGCCGATGGCGCCAACAATCAGGCCTCCGCGCTCTCCGAGACCGCGCACAACCTCCAGACCATGGGCACACGCGGCACCGAAGTTTCCCACCTCACCAAGGGGGCCGACGAACTCATGCGGCAGAACATCGAGAAGTCCGGCCAGTCGCTCAAAGCCATCGTCGGAATGACACAGGCCATGAACCAGATCGTCGCCGAGAGCGGCGAGATGGGGAAGATCATCAAGACTATCGACGAGATCGCGTTCCAGACCAACATCCTCGCCCTCAACGCCGCCGTCGAAGCCGC
>CAZXHR010000111.1:0-14446 GCA_964640465.1 uncultured Opitutaceae bacterium | reverse complement strand
CGCCCCGGAGATGGTGAAGATCGAGTCCCTCGCCCAGAACGCCCCTCAGGTCGAACAGGTGTACTTCGAGGTCGAGCGCCGCTCCAAGCTCGAGGCGCTCACCCGCCTCATCGACGTCCACGACTTCCGCTACGGCATCGTCTTCTGCTCCACCAAGGTGATGGTCGACGAACTCGACGAGTCGCTCCACACCCGCGGCTACGCCGTCGACCGTCTCCACGGCGACATGGCGCAGGCCCAGCGCGACCGCGTGATGTCCAAGTTCCGCGACCGCAAGTTCGAGTTCCTCATCGCCACCGATGTCGCCGCCCGCGGCCTCGACGTCGACGATCTCGAGGTCGTCTTCAACTTCGACCTGCCCAACGACGCCGAGGACTACACCCACCGCATCGGCCGCACCGGCCGCGCCGGCAAGTCCGGTCGCGCCTTCACCTTCGTCTCCGGCCGAGAGATCTACAAACTCCAGTTCATGATCCGCACGGCGAAGCTGAAGATCCGCCGCGAGCGCATCCCCTCCATCGACCAGGTCGAGGAGGCCCGCGAAAACGTCTTCTTCGAGAAAATCCGCGCCACCCTTGAAGAGGGAAAATTCGCCAAGCAGGACCGGATGATCGACCGCCTCATCGAGCAGGGCTTCGCGCCCACCGACATCTCCTCCGCCCTCATCCACCTCCTGCGCGACGGCGAACCCGGCAAACCCACCGCTCCCGCCGCCACGCTCGACGCCCCGCCCCGCTATCAGGCTCCGGATTTCCGCGACGAACCGCCGGCGCGCTCGCCCTTCCCGCCGCACCGCGAGAAGCGCCAGCGCAGCTTCGAGCAACCCGAAGCGCCGCGCGGCCGCTGGTTGCGCCGCACCGGCAACGAGGAGGGCTTCACCACCATCGCCTTCAACGTCGGCCGCGCCCACGGTGTCACCCCCGCCGACATCGTCGGCAAGATCGCCGGCGTCACCCGCCTCACCGCCAAGGCCATCGGCGCCATCGACCTGCTCGACCAAGAAAGCTACGTCGACGTCGCCGACGAGAACCTCGACCTCGTCGTCAACAAGATGCCTGGCGTGATGATGCGCGGCATGCGCCTCCAGGTCCGCCGCGTCGACGCGCCCGTCGACTAACCCTGTGCCGATGCCGTTGTCCGTGTAGAGGCGTAGGCTTGCGACGCCGCCCTCTGGATGGAGCCGGCCGCGCCGAGGCCGGCCGGCTGCCATCCCCGCAAATACCCTTCCACCCAGCGCGCCGCGCCCTAGCATCTCTCCGCCTACCGCCATGGGCCTCGCGCACACGGAACTCACGATCCTCGACTTCGACCGCACCTGCGCGGCACAGTCGCAGCTCCTCGCACGGTTTCCCCACCGCATCGTCGCCCTCACCGCGCTGCCCCAGTCCAACCTCTACTGCGCCGATGCCACGTTCCGCCGCATCGAGGCGTTTCTCCCACCCGACGCCCACCGCGGCATCACCCTTCTTGGGAACGGCAATCACCACTACGCCGCCCTCGCCCTTATCGCGCGCCACACCGAGCCATTCACGCTCGTCCTCATCGACCACCACACCGACTGCGCCGCAGGCGACGCCGCGGATCCGCTAACCTGCGGCTCGTGGGTGCGTCACGCACTCCACAAGGTGGCGACACTCGCGCACGTCGTCCTGATCGGGCCGCCCGAATCCTCGCTCGCCGAAATCCCCGCCGAGCTCCGCCCGCGCATCACGCATTTCCCCGACGCCGCCACGCTTGAGCCAGCCACACTTTTCCGGGCGATTCCGAGCGATGCCATACACCTCAGCCTCGACAAGGACGCGCTCGCGCCCTCCGAAGCCCGCACCAACTGGGATCAGGGCGACCTTACGCTCGACCAGCTTCTGCCACTGGTCACTGCGCTACGCCGCGGGAAGAATCTTCGTGGCGCCGATCTCTGCGGCGAATGGCCGGCCTCACCGCTCGACCAGTTCCAGCCCGAAGCCCGCGCCGCCCTCGCCCTCAACGAGCAGGCCAACCTCCGCCTCGCGGAGGCACTCCTCGCCGCGGACTAGCGCGGCTCCCAAATACTGTAGCCGGAATAGGCAGCTCCGATCTGCAGACCGTCTCCGTCGCATCTCCTCGCTACTCGCTACTTTTTCCCCGCGTCTTGCGCAACATCCGCGCCATCGACTCGCTGGGATTGCGCCGGGGAACCTCGTCCAGCGGCACCCATGCCACAGCGTGCGACTCGTCGCTCACCACCAGCGGCTCCGCCGGATCGGCCTCGATCAGGAAACGCAGGTCGAAATGCCAATGCTCGGGCACCGGGCCGCGCGCCGGAATCCGGTGCGCATCCACATCGAAGACTTCCGACTCCAGCGCCCGCAACCGCGTCAGCCCCGACTCCTCGCGCGCCTCGCGCAGCGCCACCCCGAGCAGATCCGTCTCGCCGTCGGCATGGCCGCCGAGCTGAAGCCAGCGATCCAGTTTCCGGTGATGCGTGAGCACCACGCGCGTCCGCGCCGGATCGACGACCCACGCCGAGCCGGTCAGGTGGCCGGGCAGGCAGCCGCGCTCGAAACAATCCTCGTGCGCCTCGACGAAGGCGACGATCTGCGCGGTCATCGCAGCCTCGTGCGCATCGAGCGGCCGATCCAGATGCGCGCAGAGCAGTTGCAGCACTCCGGCGCGCTTCATCGCGTCACAAACCACTTCGTCTCGGCCGCCACCGGCGCGCCTTCGACAAGGTCCATCACCTCGTCGACCGTCCGCGCCACGCGGAAGAGCTCGAGGTTGCTCGGCTTGTTGAAGCGCTCCGCGATCATGCGTTCGAAGAAGCGGAAGAGCTCGTCGTAGAAGCCGTCCTGGTTGAGGAAAACACAGGGTTTGCGCAGCACATCGAGCTGCCGCAGCGCGAGGATTTCCATGATCTCCTCCAGCGTGCCCCAGCCGCCCGGCAGCGCCACAAAGGCATCGGCGCGCAGCTCCATGAGCCGCTTGCGCTCGCGCATCGTCTCGACCGTCAGCAGCTCGTCGGCCTCGTCGAAAGCGAGCTCCTTTACCTTCATGAATTCCGGAATCACGCCGACGACGCGCCCGCCGGATTTCTTCACGGTTCGCGCCACCGTGCCCATCAACCCGGTCTTGCCGCCACCGTAGACCAGTCCCCAACCGCGGGCGACCATCGCGCGGCCGAGCGCTTCGGCGGCGGAAGCGTACTTTTTGTCCAGCCGGTCGCTGGAGGAGCAGTAGACGCAGAGGGTTTTCGGCATGCGCAGAGTGTGGGCGCTAAACACGGGCACCTTGCGACACAAAAGCATCTTCGTACCAGGCCCGCAACGAGCCACACGGGCCCAACGCAAAGCCGGCGCATCTCTAGGAGATGCGCCGGCCGACTTGCTCAGACTGTTAGCTAACAGAGGGTTTCAAGCTTCCGATCCTCAGAGCGCGACATCGCCGCGCTCGTCGGTCCGGATGCGGATGGCCTCCTCAAGCGGCAGGACAAAGATCTTCCCGTCGCCGATTTTGCCGGTGCTGGCCGCCTTCACGATGGCCTCGACCGCCTTCGGCGCGATGGCATCGGGAAGCGCAACCTCAAGTTTGACCTTCGGTAGGAAGTCTACGGTGTACTCGCTGCCGCGGTAAACCTCCGTGTGCCCTTTCTGGCGACCGAATCCCTTGACCTCGGTCACAGTCATTCCCTCGACTCCGATCTCGGTCAGGGCTTCCTTCACCTCCTCGAGTTTGAAGGGCTTGATGATGGCGATAAGCATTTTCATCTGGGTGCTTTCTCGTAAGTGTTGGTGTTGGTTGCCGGTGCCCGTGGACGGGCCCCGGCGGTGTGATCACTTGTGCGCGGCTTGGAAGTCCGGATAGGCCTCGTTGCCGTGCTCGCCGATGTCGAGACCCTCGGTCTCCTCCTCAGGCGTCACGCGGATGCCGCCGAAGACGGCCTTGATGATGTACCAGAGCACAAGCGAGATGCCGAAGACCACGGCGCCCACACTCACGATACCCTTGAGTTGGACCATGGTTTGAGCCATGCGGCCCCAGTTCTCCGCGGCAATAACCGCGCCGCTGGCATCGACCGGCGGGAGCGCGGCGATCGTGCTGGCCACGTTGTAGTCGTAGAAGAGACCGAGCGCGAGCGTGCCGAACACACCATTGCAGAGGTGGACCGCAAGCGCGCCGACCGGGTCGTCGAGCTTGAGCTTGTCGAAGAAGATGACCGCGAAGACTACGAGGACACCGGCGATGGCACCAATGATCGCCGAGGAGCCGACGGTCACGAAGGCGCACGGGGCCGTGATCGCGACCAGGCCGGCCAAGCAACCATTGAGGATCATCGAAAGGTCAGGCTTCTTCAGCAGCGCCCAGGCGGTGAGCAGCGAGGTGATCGAGGCCACGGCGGCCGCCGTGTTGGTCGTCACGAGAACGTGGGCGATGGCCTTGCCGTCGCCGGCGGACATCGTGGAGCCGGGGTTGAACCCGAACCAGCCGAGCCAGAGGATGAGCACGCCGAGAGCGGCGGAGGTCATGTTGTGGCCGGGAATCGGGTGGACCTTGCCGTCCTTGCCAAACTTGCCCAGGCGAGGCCCGAGAACGATCACGCCAGCCAGAGCGGCCCAGCCGCCGACGGAGTGGACCACGGTCGAACCGGCGAAGTCGCGGAAGTTGGCCGCCGCAAGCCAGCCGCCACCCCAGATCCAGTGTCCGGTGACAGGATAGACGAAGGCGACGAGCAGGAAGCTGAACACCAGAAACGCGACGAACTTGATGCGCTCGGCCACGGCGCCCGACACGATCGTCGCGGCCGTACCGGCGAACACGAGCTGGAAGAAGAACTTCGCCCAGAGCGGAACCGGCGTCCAATTGATGGCGCTGTAGACGCCGTCATAGGTCTCCTTCGAGAACGGATTCATGGAGGCGAAAGCCGCACCGAGCGCCGGAGAATTGTCGGCGCCGGACACGAACCACAGGCCCTTCATGCCGACAAAGCCGTTGCCGTCGCCGAACATCAGGCCCCAGCCGAGAACCCAGTAGGAGATGGTGGAAGCGGCGAACACGATGAAGTTCTTCGCGAGGATGTTCGTGGTGTTCTTCGCGCGGCACAGGCCGCTCTCGACCAGGGCGAAGCCCGCGTTCATCCAGAACACGAGCATCGCGGTGACGAGTACCCAAACCGTATCCATGCCCATGCGCAGTGCGCTGAGCGAGGACATGTCTATCGATGGAGCTGCGGCTTGCACCGCATCCTCCGCATGGGCCGCGCCTGCGGCCAGCAAGGGCAGCAGGAGGGCGAGTTTGCCCACCGTGCCAAACCCTGGGTGACGCCAGTTCTTCATAATAGGTGTAGATGATGTGGAGTTGATAGATGAGAGGCGTACCGCCGTGGCACGCGCCTGTGACCGCTCCCCGTTTAGCATCACACATGCCATGACGCTCCGGTTTCCGTTTCTCGCGCGAATTCCGTCCCTGGCAGCAATCCCGTTCATGGGCTGCGCGTTTTCGCGCAGTGCTATTTGTATCCTGCTCTCGGACTCTGCCGGCACGACGACCATGAAAATGTTTCAGCGCCCCACCGCCGCGCGGGCACAACGCCTGCTAAACCCCACCGGACCGATCGCCTAGCGGACGGTCTTCTTCAGCCCAACAACATACATACACAGAACATGAAACTACCGACCTCCCTGAAACTCGCCGGTGTGACGGCCGCCGCCCTGGCCTCCCACGCCCTCTCGGCCGAAATCGCCCTCTCCGAACAGTTCGCGCTCAGCGGCTATGTCGCCGGCTCGGCCACCTATTCGAAACTCGAGCACACCGACAGCGACAGCAACGCCGACCTCGACGCCATGAAGCTCACCGGCGTGGCGAAGTTCTCGCCGGTCACCATCACCACCAGCCTCTTCGCCTTCGGCACCGGCTCGGGCGACGGCTACAACTGCTCCCCCATCTTCCTCGACGCCTACGGCACCTATGACTTCGGCGACGGCATGACGGTCACCGCCGGCAAGTACCTCAGCTGGCTGGGCTACGAGGCGTTCGACATCCCGAACATGCTGCAGCTCACCTACGCCAACCCGACCGCCGGCTACATCCCCGCCTATCACACCGGCGTGAAGGTTGAGAAGAGCACCGACGACTTCGCGATCGGCGTGGGCGTCACCGACTCCCTTTACGGCCCCGCCTACTACAAGGGCGACGGCGACCTCGACAACGGCGTCGGCCTCGAGGCCTACTTCACCTATAAGGCCATCAAGGACTTCACCTGGTTCGCCGGCCTCGGCTACGACACGGGCGACACCTCCAAGAACAAGCACTTCGTCGCCGATACCTGGGCACAGTACGTCTACGGCAAGTTCACCTTCGCCGGCGAGTTCTGCTACGGCAGCACCGACTACAAGAACGCCGGCAACGAGGACGGCTTCTTCGCCCTCGGCTTGGTGAAATACCAAGTCGACGAGAAGTGGGCGGCCACCTTCCGCCTCAGCGCCGGCGAGGGCGAGGCTCACGACAACTTCGTGCGCGCCACCTTCGCGCCCACCTACGCGGTGACCAAGAACCTCGATGTCGTCGCCGAGTATAGCTACACCGACTACGACAAGGCGGTCGTCGGGGTCGACTACGGCCACTACCTCGGCGTGCAAGCCCGCTTCAAGTTCTGAGCGTCTGTCCGCGCTCGAACGTCCCGTTCCACTCCCGGCGCGCGGCCTCCTGCGAAGGGCTGCGCGCCGTTCTCCCCACACCCGTTTCGCAATCCTTCCCACCATCATCATGCACACATCCTGGAAAACACTGCTCGCTGGCTCCGCGCTCGCGATCGCCGGGCTCGCCTCCACTCTCACCGCCGCCGAAAAAACCGTGAAGGTCGGCGTGCTCCACTCCCTCTCCGGCACGATGGCCATCAGCGAGACCTCGCTGCGCGACGTGCTGCTCTTCACCTTCGACGAGATCAACGCCGCCGGCGGCATCAAGGTCGGCGGCGACACCTACAAGATCGAGCCCGTCGTCGTCGACGGCGCATCCAACTGGCCGCTCTTCGCCGAGAAGGCCAAGCAGCTCCTCGAGCAGGACAAGGTCGCCGTCACCTTCGGCTGCTGGACCTCAGTCTCGCGCAAGTCGGTTCTCCCCGTCTTCGAGAAGAACAACGGCCTGCTCTTCTACCCGGTCCAGTACGAGGGCGAGGAAGAATCGCAGAACGTCGCCTACACCGCCGAGGCCGTGAACCAGCAGGCCACGCCCGCCGTCGACTACTACCTAGCCGAGGGCAAGAAGAAGTTCTACCTGCTCGGGTCCGACTACGTCAAGCCCGAGACCACCAACCTCCTTCTCGTCGAGTACCTCCTCTCCATGGGCGTCCCGCTTGAGAACATCGGCGGCGGTTTCAAGAAGGACGAGTCCGGCAAGATCATCTCCGCCGGCAAGTACACGCCCTTCGGCCACACCGACTACCAGCAGATCGTGGCCGAGATCAAACAGTTCGCCGCCTCGGGCGACGCCTGCGTGATCAATACCCTCAACGGCGACACCAACGTTCCCTTCTTCAAGGAATACGCCGCCGCCGGCCTCACCGCCGAGACCTGCCCGGTCGTCTCCTTCTCGATCTCCGAGGACGAGTTCCGCGGTCTCCCCGCCGACAAGCTCGTCGGACAACTCGGCTGCTGGACCTACTTCCAGTCCCTGAATACTCCGGCGAACAAGAAGTTCGTCGCCAGCTTCAAGGCTTGGCTGGCGAAGAGCACCGTGCCCGGCATCGTCAAGGACGGCCGCGTCACCTGCTCCCCCATGGTCCTCTCCTACGACGGCGTCTACCTCTGGAAGGCCGCAGTCGAGAAGGCCGGCACGTTCGATGTCGATGCCGTCCGCACCGCCTGGAAATCCGGCGTCTCCTTCGCCGGCCCCGGCGGCACCGTCACGACCCAGCCGAACATGCACCTGACCAAGAACGTCTACATCGGCGAGACCAAGGCCGACGGCCAGTTCAAGATCCTCAAGTCCTTCGAGAACGTCTACGGCGAGCCTTGGCTGAAGGGGAAGTTCAAGTAAGCCGTTTCGCTCGCTCCACGCAGTCCTGTCCCAAGGGCGGCACCGTCACGGTGCCGCCCTTTTCGTCCGAGCAGCTCAACGCGCCCCGCCGCGCAAGGCGCGGAGCACGCCGCCAAGGCGGCGCAAGTCCGGCTCCGTGCTGCATGCCAGGCATCATCGCCGCTGCCGCAGCCCGCGTCCGTCACTCTGCGCGTTTTCGTCCAGTTCCGCCCGTATGTGCGCGTTTTCGTCCAGTTCCGCCCGTATGCATCTCATGCATGCCAATGCCTCGTCCCTCACGCATACGCCTATGCAATGTTTTCATTCCGCATGAAACGCGGCTCCGCTCGCTCGGCGGAATCCGCCACACCCGGTACGATTCGCGGCAGCGCCGGCAACTTGGCCCGATCTCTGCGTAAAGGGATTCTCAACCGTGAGCATCTCCGCCCGCACCGTCCTACGCCTTTGCCTGCTCCTTGGCGCCGTCATGTTCGCCGTCAGTTCGGCCCGCGCGGCCGACTCGGCCCGCGCCACCATCGTCAAAGCTATCCTCGCGGCCGACTCGCCGGTCGCGCAGCGCGAGCTCATCGCGTCCCTCGCAGGCCAACCCGACGCCGCCATCCCCGAACTCCTCGATGCCTGGCGCAAAGACGCGCTCTTCCTCTACACCGCAGCCGACGGCGTCACCGTTCCCGTTCAGCTCACCGGCGAGAAAGACGCCTCCGACGCCCAGACCGCCCTGAGCATCGCCGACGGCCAGCCGTTGCTTGATCGCTCCGGCAACCCTCTCCGCCTTGTCGGCGCCGACCTCGTCGCCGTCGAGCACAACTCCGCGCTGCGCCGTGCGATGAAGGCCGTCATCGACCTGCGGGACCTCGCCTCGCCCGACACCGAGAAACGGCTACGTGCCATCCAGGTCGTCGGCTTCGCCCAGGATGCCGAGAAACTCCCCATCCTCCGTTCGATTCTCGCCACCGAGACCGAGCCCCGCGTCCGCACCACCCTCCGCGAAGCCATCGCTCTCATTGGTCTCAAGGCCGAGAGCGACTCCGCGAGACTCTCCGCCCTCGTCGAGCTCAAGCAGATCCACACCCTCGCAAGCGCAGACCTTGTTAGAGCCGCGCTCAAGGACGCCGACGCTGCCAAGAAGCCCGTGCTGGCCGACGCGGCCCACGCCGCGCTCCGCGCCATCGAGGGGCACCGCTCCGTCGTCAACTTTCTGGGTACGATCTTCCGCGGCGCCTCCCTCGGCAGCATCCTTCTTGTCGTCGCACTCGGGCTCGCGATCACCTTCGGGTTGATGGGCGTCATCAACATGGCGCACGGCGAGATGATCGCCGTCGGCGCCTACACGACCTACATCGTGCAGAACCTCTTCGGCTCCGGCCTCGCGATCTCCCCCTTTGGCTTCGCCTTCTCGGTCCCTGGCCTCAACGCCTCGGGCTGGGGCTACCAAGCCTACTTCTTCGTCGCGCTGCCATTGAGTTTCCTCGCCGCCGCGCTGGTCGGCATCGCGCTCGAGCGCGGTGTGATCCGTTTCCTCTACCGTCGCCCGCTCGAAAGCCTGCTCGCCACCTGGGGCGTCTCGCTCGTGCTCCAGCAGCTCTTCCGCCTCATCTTCGGCGCCAACAACGTCCAGGTATCCAGCCCGGCCTTCCTCAGCGGGAACTGGACGGTCAACGACATCATCTTCGGCTGGAACCGCGTCTTCGTCATCGGTTTCGCCGCGCTCATCGTCGTCGGCGTCTGGCTCGTGCTCACCCGCACCTCGCTCGGCCTGCTCATCCGCGCCGTCATGCAGAACCGCTCGATGGCATCCTGCATGGGCGTGCGCACCAACCGCGTGAACATGCTCACCTTCGGTCTGGGCAGCGGCCTGGCCGGGCTCGCCGGCGCCTTCCTCAGCCAGATCGGCAACGTCGGCCCCTCGCTCGGCCAGAACTACATCGTCGACTGCTTCATGACCGTCGTGGTGGGCGGCGTGGGCAACATCGCCGGCACCGTCCTCAGCGCCGCCGGTATCGGTTTCTCGGATCAATCGCTCCAGCAGGCCCTCGGCAACCCGGTGCTCGGCAAGATCCTCGTGCTCGTCGCCATCATCCTCTTCCTGCAATGGCGCCCCGCCGGTCTCTTCGTCACCCGTAGCCGCAGCCTCGACTGAGCCCGTCCGCCTCCGTCCCCTCTTTCCTGATTCCCACATTCCTCCTCTTCCGAATCCACCTCCGTACCTGAGTCCCAGATTCTCCCGCCTTCCCTATTCCGCCCTCCCGCCTTTCCCCTTTCGCCTCTCGCCCTCCTCCGTTCATGTCCCGCCTCGCTGCCTTTCTCGCCGCCCGCCGCAACCCCCGCGCCATCTCGCGCGGCGAGCTGATCGTCGTCGGTATCATCGCCATTCTCGCCGCGATCGTGCTCCCCTTCGCCAACCAGCAGGGCTGGATCTCCGACTTCACAATCAACCTCTGGGGCAAGTATCTCTGCTACGCGCTCCTCGCCATCTCCGTCGATCTCCTCTGGGGCTACACCGGCCTGCTCTCCCTCGGCCAGGCGCTCTTCTTCAGCCTCGGCGGCTACATGATCGGCATGCACCTCATGCGCATGATCGGTGACCTCGGCCAGTACCACAAACCGATCCCCGACTTCCTCGTCTTCCTCGGTTGGACCGAGCTGCCCTCCTTCTGGGGACCATTCTCCAGTTTCCCCTTCGCCCTCGCCATAGTCCTCCTTCTGCCGGGCGTGCTGGCATGGGTCTTCGGTTACCTCGCCTTCCGCTCCCGCATCAAGGGCGTCTACTTCTCCATCCTCACCCAGGCGCTCACCTACGGCGCCGCCCTCATGTTCTTCCGCAACGACCTGCTCATGGGCGGCAACAACGGCTTCACCGACTTCAAGTTCATCCTCGGCTTCGATATCCGCGAGCCAGCCACGCAGCGCGCGCTCTTCGTCGTCACCGCAGTCACGCTCCTGCTCGTCTACCTTTTCTGCCGCTGGCTCAACGGCACCAAGTTCGGCCTCGTCCAGCAGGCCGTGCGCGACGGCGAGAACCGCGCGCTTTTCTCCGGCTACGCCACCGCCCACTTCAAGCTCTTCGTCTTCATCGTCAGCGCGCTCATCGCCGCCATCGGCGGCGCCCTCTACGTCCCGCAGGTCGGCATCATCAACCCTAGCGAGATGACGCCCGACAAGTCCCTCGAGGCCGTCGTCTGGGTCGCCGTCGGCGGCCGCGGCACGCTCCTCGGGCCCGTCATCGGCGCCATCGGCGTCAACGCGCTCAAGAGCTGGGCCACCCGCGCGATCCCCGATCTCTGGCTCATCCTCATGGGCGGACTCTTCATGCTCGTCGTCCTCTTCCTCCCAGGCGGCATCGTCAGCATCCCCGGCATCGTGCGTGGCTGGTTCAAGAAGAAGGCCCCGGTTTCCGCAGCTCCGGCATCGGCCCCCGCCACACCAGCCGCATCCACCGCTTCGGCGGGATCCTGAGCGCCTGCGCCCAATCGCAAATCGGCAATCCGAAATCGAAAATCTCCGATGCCCTCCGCCCTCCTCACCGTCGAAGACGTCAACAAGACCTACGATGGCTTCCGCGCCATCTCCGACCTCCATTTCTATCTCTTCGAGGGCGAGCTGCGCACCGTCATCGGGCCCAACGGCGCCGGCAAATCCACCTTCTTCGACCTCATCACCGGCCGCGCCAAGCCCGACACCGGCAAGATCGAGTTCGGCTCCAATCCCGCCACCACCGTCGATCTGACGGCACTCAACGAATACCAGATCAACCGCCTCGGCATCGGCCGGAAATTCCAGACCCCCAGCGTCTACGTCGAGCATACCGTCTGGGATAATCTCGTCCTCTCCATCAAGGGGCCGCGCGGCGTCTTCGCCTCGCTCTTCCATCGCCTCGACTCGGCCGACCGCGACCGTCTCGACGAGATCCTCAAGCTCATCCGCCTGGACACCAAGCGCGACTGGGCCGCCGGCCTCCTCGCCCACGGCGAGAAACAGTGGCTCGAGATCGGCATGCTCCTCGCCCAGCAGCCCAAGCTCCTCCTCGTCGACGAACCCGCCGCCGGTATGACCGACGAGGAAACGCATCGCACCGGCGAGCTTCTCCTCTCCCTCGCCGGCAAACACAGCCTGATCGTGATCGAGCACGACATGACCTTCGTCCGCCAGATCGCGCACAACGGCAAGGTCACCGTCCTCCACCAAGGCACCGTCCTCTGCGAAGGCTCCTTCGACGCCGTGCAGTCCAACCCGAAAGTCCGCGAAGTCTACCTCGGCCGCGGCAAACCGACCAAATGAAACCAGACCGGTCACAGAGGGCACAGAGAACGGAGGCGACCACGGAGTGCCCGCTATCCGCGGAGCCCCACTCTGCTGCTCTCGTACTCTCTTCCTCCTCTGTGTCCTCCTCCCCCTCTCAGTGCCCTCTGTGACCTGCCTTCCCTCCGTTTCTTGATTTCCTGAGTTCCAGATTTTCCGCCTCCGATTTGCCTCCTTCATGTCCGCCCTCCTCCAGCTTTCCTCCGTCGAGACCGACATCGGCGGCTCGCGCATCCTCCGCGGCGTCGACCTCGAGGTGAACCCCGGCGAAGTCGTCGCGCTCATGGGCCGCAATGGTGTCGGGAAAACCACCACGCTGCGCTCCATCACCGGCGTGCTCCCGATCCGTGCCGGCTCGATCACCTTCGCCGGCCACCCCATCCAGCGTCTCTCCTCCGATGCCCGCGCACGTCTTGGCATCGGCTACGTGCCGCAAGGTCGCGACATCTTCCCCCACCTGACCGTCGAGGAGAACCTCCACATCGGCCTCGTCGTCCACGCCGTGAAGGGGCCCGCCGCCAAGCGCGCGCTCGACCGCGTCTTCGCCCTCTTCCCCGTCCTGAAGGAAATGCTCTCGCGCAAAGGCGGCGTGCTCTCCGGCGGCCAGCAGCAACAGCTCGCCATCGGCCGCGCGCTCCTCACCGGCCCGCGACTGCTCATCCTCGACGAACCCACCGAGGGCATCCAGCCGTCGATCATCGATCACATCGGCGACTCCCTCAAGAAGCTCAAGGAGGAGGAGCTCCACCACGATCTCCTCGGCGAGATCGCCAAGGCCGTGAAGACCCTCCACAGCGAAGGCAACCTCGCCATCCTCCTCGTCGAGCAGTACGTCGATTTCTGCCGCGAAGTCGCCGACCGCTTCTACGCCATGGACCGCGGCGCCGTCGTCGCCGCCGGCCCGATCTCCGCCCTCACCGATGAAGTCGTGAAGGAGCACCTCCAAGTCTGAGTTCCCGAACCTCAACAGAAGGAAACGAAGAGAACAAAGAAGCTCCCTCCACCGTGCAGGAGACCTGCCCTCCAGAGGCGGGGAAGCTTGCAGGCGATTCCGGCCTCCTTCGTTAGCTTCTGTCGAATCCGTTTCCTGATTTCCTGAGTTCCAGATTCTCCTTTCTCCCATGCATTTGACCCCTCGCGAACGCGAAAAGCTCCTCATCGTCGTCGCCGCCGATCTCGCCCACCGCCGTCAGGCGCGCGGCCTCAAGCTCAACTATCCCGAGGCCATCGCCATCATCTCCTACGAGATCATGGAAGGCGCCCGCGATGGTCGCACCGTCGCCGACCTCATGAGCTACGGCACCACGCTCCTCACGCGCGACCAAGTCATGGAAGGCGTCCCCGAGATGATCCACGAAGTCCAGGTCGAGGCCACCTTCCCCGACGGCACCAAACTCGTCACCGTCCACAACCCGATCCGCTGATTTACGATTCTCGATTGCCGATTTGCGATTTCGCCAAGCCGACCGTGCTCCCTCCGTTCCTGATTTCTTGAGTTCCAGATTCTCCTGCTTCCGTCCGCCGTCCGTTCCCCTTTTCCCGCTTTCCACATTCATCTGTTCGCGATTCCGCATCGGCCTTCCGCCAATCGAAAATCGGCAATCCCAAATCGAAAATGCCATGATCCCCGGCGAAATCATCCCCGCTTCCGAACCCGCCTCGCTACCCGCAAACCTCGGCCTGCCCACCATCACGCTCGAGGTCGTGAACACCGGCGACCGCCCGATCCAGGTCGGCTCGCACTACCACTTCTTCGAGACGAATACCGCGCTCACCTTCGACCGTGCCGCCGCCCGCGGCTTCCGCCTGAACATCCCCGCCGGCACCGCCGTGCGCTTCGAGTCCGGCGACACCAAGCGCGTCGAGCTCGTCGCCCTCGCCGGCACCCGTGAAGTCTTCGGCCTCAACGCCCTCGTCTCCGGCAAGCTCGACAAAAGTAGGGCCGTTTCTCCGAAACGGTCGAAGCCTTCCGCGAAGCCTAAACCCACCGTTAAGAAGAAGCGCTGACGCTGTCCGCAGGTCCTCCTCCGTTCCTGATTCCCTGAGTCCCAGATTCTCCGTATCCCGGCTGCGCCTCCGTCCCAATCGCAAATCGGCAATCGAAAATCGAAAATGAGACTAAGCCATTCCCGCCGCCAAA
>CAZXHR010000110.1:0-14646 GCA_964640465.1 uncultured Opitutaceae bacterium | reverse complement strand
CCACGTGCTCGACGACGCAGCCGCCTCCGCCGCCACGCGCCAGGCGTTGCAGGACAGCCTCATCCTCGTCCACGGCGGCATGTCGCAGAACGTCGGTCCCATCCTCGAGATGGTCACCGAGAAGTACCTGCTGAAGCTCGAGCGCGAGTGGCACGCCCGCACCGAGGCCGGCGAGATCCTCCGCGGCATCGTCGAGTGCCTGAAAACCGGCGACATCGCCAAGCTCGCCGAGCTCACCACCCGCAACTTCTTCGGCCCGCTTCAGACCATCATCCCCTGGGCCTCCAACGCCTACACCGAGCGCCTCATCGCCGAGGCCCGCCGGCTCCTCGGGCCCGCCTTCCACGGCTTCGTTATGCTCGGCGGCATGTCCGGCGGCGGCATGGGCTTCTGGGTCGACCCGGCCGAGAAGCCGCGAGCCCGAGAGCTTCTCCTCGAACTCATGCGCCGCACCAAGCGTGACCTGCAGCACGCGCTGCCGTTCGCGATGGATCCGGTCGTTTACGACTTCTCGATCAACCCGCGTGGCACCTTCGCGCAGCTCCTCACCGGCGACCGCGCGCTCTTCTCGCCCGAGTACTACCTCTACCGCGTGCCCGGATGGGTCCGCCAGGATCCCCGCACGCTCCCCGACGCCGCTCGCCGCGACCTCGAGCGCTTCCTCGCCCGCCACCTCGGCGCGGCCAACAACTCCGCGCTCTCCGGCGCGCTGCTCCAGCGGCTCTTCCCGCCGCAGGCCACCGGCGGAGCAAGCCGCGCCGGCCAATCGCTGCGCGAGCTGCTCGACGAAAACGGCTTCGATCCGCTCCAGCACGAGCAGATCCGCGCCGACCTCCTCGCCGGCCGCATCGGCATGCCGCAGAACCGTCTGCCCGTCTCCGCCACCGTCGAGGACGTCCGCTCCGGCGACGTCGTCCCGATGTATTCGCCCGACGCTGCCGACGCCGCCCGCGGCGCCGAGCTGCTTCGCCAGGGCGCAGTCGCCGTCGTGACGCTCGCCGCCGGCGCCGGCAGCCGCTGGACGCAGGGCGCCGGCACGGTCAAGGCGCTGCATCCCTTCGCCAAGCTCGGCGGCCGGCACCGCAGTTTCCTCGAGGTCCATCTCGCCAAGAGCCGCCGCGCCGGCCGTGCCGCCGGCTGCGAGGTGCCGCACCTCTTCACCACCAGCCACCTCACGCACGAGCCGATCCGCGCGTTTCTGGAGAAGCACCGAAACTTCGGTTACACCGGCCCGCTGCTGCTCTCGCCCGGTCGCTCCATCGGCCTGCGCATGATCCCCACGGCGCGCGACCTGCGTTTCCAGTGGGAGGAGACCGCGCACCAGGTGCTCGACGTGCAGCAGGAGAAGATGCGCCAGAGCCTGCGCAAGGCGCTGCTCGACTGGGCGGTGAAGACCGGCGAAGGCCGCGACTACACCGACAACCTCCCGCTCCAGTGCCTGCACCCCGTCGGCCACTGGTTCGAGATCGCCAACCTCCTGCGCAACGGCGTGCTCCGCGACCTCCTCCGCGACCGCCCGCAGCTCAAGCATCTCCTCCTCCACAACATCGACACGCTCGGCGCCGACCTCGATCCCGCCGTGCTCGGCCGCCACGACCGCGAGGAACGCCCACTCGCCATCGAGGTGATCCGCCGCCGGCTCGAGGACCGCGGCGGCGGCCTAGCGCGCGTCAGTGGCCAGCTGCGCCTCGTCGAGGGCATGGCCCTGGCCCGCGAGGATGACGAATTCAAGCTCACCTTCTACAACACGCTCACCTGCTGGATCGCCATCGACCCGCTGCTCGCGCTCTTCGGCCTCGACCGCGCCGCACTCGCCGACGCCGACCGCGTGGCCGCGGCCGTCCGCACGCTCGCCGCGCGCATGCCGACGTACGTGACGCTCAAGGACGTGAAAAAGCGCTGGGGCAACGGCCAGGAGGACATCTTCCCCGTGCTCCAGTGGGAGAAACTCTGGGGCGACATGACCACGCTGCCCGAAGCGAACACGCTCTTCCTCGCCGTCCCCCGCCAGCGCGGCCAGCAGCTCAAGGAGCAGGCCCAGCTCGACAGCTGGTTGCGCGACGGCTCGGCCGCACACATCGAGTCCCTCTGCGCCTGGGAATAGCCTCGCCCAAGAGGCCAGACCAGCCCGCAACTCGCCGCGCACAGCACGTCTGCACCGCATCTGTTCCCGAGAGCACGGAATCTTGTTCCGATCGCGACAAGATTTCGTGCTATCGCCAAGTGCCACCACTCTGGGCAGCGTGTGACGCACAGCACACTTTTCTGTTCCGATCGGGACAGAAAAGTGTGCTGTGCCCCTCCCGTACCGCAGTATGCAAGGACACGCTCGAGCTCCGGCCCGCGTCCCCCCCCCCCTGAGTCGCGCTTGCCTTCCCCCCGCCTCGCCCCGCACCCTGCTCGCAACATGACCGCTTCCGCGCTCACCGGCGCCCAGAAATCCTTTCTCCGCAGCCTCGGCCAGACGATGGACTGCCAGCTCGTCATCGGCCGCGAAGGCGTGACCGCACCCGTCGTCGCCGAATTGGAGAAACTCTTCGCCCGCCACGAGCTCATCAAGGTGAAGCTGCTTGCCGAACGCGACGAGCGCGACGCCCTCTGCGCCGCCATCGAGGAGAAGACCGGCGCAGCCGAAGCCGGAGCCGTGGGCAAAACCGCCATTTTCTACCGCCAGCACGCCGAGCCGAAGAAGCGCACCATCGAGCTCCCCGAGCCGAAGACAAAGCCTGCGGCGTGAATGCAGCCGCCGCTGCGCCCGCTCCAGTTACGCTGAACTGCTGGGGCCTTGTCGGTGTCCGGCCTCACTTCGTCAGCTCATACATCGCGTAGCCCGTACGGAGGTTGGGCAGGAAACTGCACGCGCGTTCCCAATCGCCTCGCAACAACACACGCCGGGAAATCTTGATCCGCTCCTTCGCACAAAAAGCCTCGAAATCGTCCACCGAGAGCGGGTTGGACGGCCGCGTGTCGGCCCACTCGGTGGTATAGACCTCGTTGCGCAGCTTGCCGCCATGGCAAAGCGCACCCAGGCGGTTCTTCCAGTAGCCGTGGTTCACAAACCCGACGTTCACGCATCGCCCGGCGCGAAGCGCTTGATGGAGCACATCCGCTGGTTTGGTCAGTTCCTCGATCGTGCGCGAGAAGACCACCCGGTCGAAATAGGCATCCGGCAGTGATCGGAGAAACGCGACCATGTCGCCTTGGTAGGCGATCACGCCCCGCTTCACGCAAGCAGCGATCTTCTCCACATCGAGGTCGACACCGACAGCGAAAACCTTGCGGGTGTGAACGAGATACTCGAGCAACACGCCACGCCCACATCCCAGCTCGCACACGCGACTGCCCGGTTCGACCCATTCGCCCAGGAGGCGCATGTCGACGGTGCGGCGTTCTGCGAGTTTTCCGATGCTGGCCATCGCGCAACCTCTGGCAGGCAAGACACGTTGCGGCGAGAAAAACGTGCGGATTGATGCCGATGCGGCCCACCTTCGATGCATTCTCCGTTTAAAAAATATTCTTCACGACTTAAGGAATCTCTGTTCCTCCGGAGTTTCCCCTGCACACTCGCCTTAAATTGCTTATCCCTGTGACTATCCCCACGCCGGCTGCAAACCCCGCCTCTAGGGAACTTCCACCTCGCGTCCTCCTCATTTTCGATCCCCGGATCGAGGAGACCGCAGCGATACTGCACGGCATCACGGAAATCGGGCATCAGGTCGGCCCTTGGGCGTATTTCTTCGACGACGAAGCACGGGCTGCAGTCGATCGCGGTTGGTTGTGCGAAAACGACTGGGCAGGCGTGATCAGCCGCCACACCACGCCGATGCTGGTGGAGACATGCCGGGAGCGCCGCATCCCGCTCGTCGATCTGAACGACTCCCCCGCCAACCATGGCATCACTAAAATCCGCCCCGCCAACCCAAGCATCGGCAGGATCGGAGCGGAGCATCTGCTCAACGGCGGGTTCCGCAATTTCGCCTTCTGCGGCTACGATAATACCAACTGGTCCCAGGAACGCTGCGCCGGCTTCACCCAAGCGATCAAGCAGGCCGGGTTCACCTGTCTCGTCCACAATACGAGCTACCCCGGAGTACTCAGTCCAGAGTGGGATCGCAGCGAGGCACAGAAACTCACCGAATGGTTCAAGCAGCTTCCCCTGCCTACCGCCATCATGACCTGCCACGACATGCGGGCGTTGCAGGTCTTGGCCGCAGCCAACAATGCAGGCCTACGCGTGCCGGAAGATGTCGCCATCTTGGGTGTCAACAATGACACCATTCGCTGCGAACTCGCCACACCGCCACTCTCCAGTGTCGCCACCAGCCCGACGGTAGCCGGACGCAAGGCCGCCGAGCTGCTCGCCCGAATCATGGCCGGCGACGAAACCGCCAAGACGGAAATCCGGATAGAGCCCGACGGGGTGGTGGTTCGCCGCTCATCGGACATGCTTGCCGTCCCCGATAAAGGGGTAGCCGCGGCATTACGATTCATCCGCGAACATGCCTGCGACGGCATCAACGTCGACCAAGTCCTGCCCCACGCGGCCATGTCGAGGGCCCAGATTGAGAAAAAATTCCGCGAGTACCTCGGCCGATCGCCGCAGGCAGAGATCCGCCGAGTGCAAGTCCTCAAGATCCGCCAGTTGCTCGCCGAGACCGAGCTGCCGCTCAAACACATCGCAGAGCTGACCGGCTTCGAGTACATGGAATACATGTCGTACGTGTTCAAACGGGCGGTAGGGATGTCGCCTGGCGCCTACCGCCGCAGCGTGCGGCCCTGAAAACGCACAATCGGTACACTCCCGATCCTGCCCAGCGCCCTGCGCCCCTCGGCACGCAAGCGTTTGCTCCGAGCCGAGTGCCTACGAACCCGACCGTAGGATCGGCCTTATGCAGTCAGGGGAACGGGCGACAAGCGGCCGCCTACCAAGGCCAAACGCGACACAGCTGTTCGCGGCAGTCCGCGCGATCCACGGTTTGCCCCAGCCACTCCCCGCTCAACCAAGCTCGCTGAGCCATCTTCCCTCCGCCTTTTGATCCGTTACCATCCGGCCGGAATGAGCGGTTGAGCCCGAGCACCTTCGCGTACGCCAGACGTGCATCAGTCGCAGATCCACAGTTATTTGCGGGAAAAGGGCACTCCATCCGCCGTATCGCTGGCACATGGATTAAGGTTTATTCTTATACCCCGGATAAAGGTTTTCATACCCCTCAAGAGAGGTAGCCGGTAGGATGGGCAGTATCCCCCCCCTTCTTGGGCACGCGTCTTCTCCGATGAGCGTGTCTTTGAGGAACAACCCGAAAACCTATGAGAACGGACCTTATGACCCGTAAAATGATTACGGCAGGCACTTATGTTGCCGCTGCCGTATTGTCAGTCGCGGTTGCGCCGAAATCGCTCGGCCAAGCCGCCCCCGCCGCCACCCCGGCAGCTGAACCCACCGCCAGTGAAGAGGAAGTCGTTGTGCTGTCGCCCTTCGTGGTCAGCGCAGAGAACTCCCAACGCTACCTCGCTACCGATACCTTGGCCGGTACCCGTATCCGTACCGAGCTGAAGGATGTCGGCTCCGCCATCAGCGTCATCACGGGTGAGTTCCTCCGCGATACCGGCGCCCGCAACAACCAGGACCTCCTCGTCTACACGACGGGTACTGAAGTCGGCGGCATCGCCGGTAACTTCGCCGGTCTGGGCAACGGTCAGATGCTCGACGATACCAACGCCCGCATGAACCCGAACGGCAACACGCGCGTTCGCGGTCTGGCCGAAGCCGACAACACCCGCGACTTCTTCCTCACCGACATTCCGTGGGATTCCTTCAACGTCGGCCGCGTCGATCTGCAGCGCGGTGCCAACGCCATGCTCTTCGGCGTCGGCAGCCCGGCCGGTATCGTTAACTCCAGCACCAACGCGGCCGCCTTCTCCAATGAGAACACGGTCGAGTTCCGCTACGGCAGCTACGGTTCCGCCCGCGGGTCCCTCGACTTCAATCGGGTTCTCCTCGACGATGAACTCGCCGTGCGCGTCGCCGCTCTCGACGACCACACCAAGTACCGCCAGCGCCCGGCTTACCAGCGTGACGAGCGTCTCTATGCCGCCCTGCGCTACGACCCGAAGTTCATGCGCTTCGAGGGTGCCCGCACGACCTTCAAGATGAATTACGAGAAGGGTGACGTCGACGCCAACCGTCCGCGCACGATCCCCCCGGGTGACACCATCACCCCGTGGTTCTCAGAGGCCAGTCTGAAGGGCCTCGTCCTCTATCCGAACCTCGTCGGCCAGACCAACGTCGCCACGGTGACCGCCGACAACGCCGCTGGCATCCGTGGTACGGGCGTCCGCCAGTCGTCGCTCGACGGCGGCGTCTACAACCCGAACTACAATCCCCGCATCGGCTCCTTCGGCCGCAACTACGGTGGTATCGTCGCCGTCTTTGCCGACCCGAACTCAAGCGACTTCAGCATGATGCGCACCGACATCGGCACCGCTGGCGGCCTGAAGTCCGACGGCACCATCGACGGTGGCATCGGCGGCATTCCGTGGACCATCATGTCGGGCCTTATTCCCTTCAAGGAATACGCAGCCGCCATCGGCATGCCCGACGCCAACTACGGCCTGTACAAGAACTACTGCCTGCAGGACGAGACGGTCTTCGACTTCTACAACAACCTGCTCGACGGCCCGAACAAGCGGGAATGGTCCAACCACGAGGCGTTCAACGCCTCCATGGCCCAGACCTTCCTCGACAATCGCGTCGGCTTTGAGGCCGTCTATGATCACCAGACCTACGAGCGTGGGCAGGTGAACATGATGACCGACTTCGGCCAGTCGATCACACTCGACCGCAACTTCACGCTGGCGGACGGTTCGCTGAACCCGAACTTCAACCGCGCGTGCATCGTCTCTGACGGCTACTCCAACAACACCTATCACAGCCAGCGTGAATCTTGGCGCGTGACGGCGTTCGGCGAGTTCCGCTTCTCCGACGTCATGGAGAAGAATCTCCTGAGCAACATCCTCGGTCGCCATGTCTTCACCGGCCTCCTCAGCGGCGACCGTGTCGATATCGAGCAGCGCAACTGGTTCCTCAATGCGGCCGACATCTCCTACGGCGTCACCAACCGGGACATGCTCCTCCGCAACCGCGGTGTGAACATCCTGACTTACATCGGCGACCCCGTCATCGAGGCCCATGGCGCTTACCTGCCCCGCCTGACCGCGCTTCAGGTTCCGACCTCCGGTACGCTGCACTGGTTCGATTCCACTTGGAACTCGACCGTCAGCCCGGGCGCCGCTTGGACCGATCAGTACGGCAATGCCAGCACCCAGTCCGAGAATCCCGCCAATTATGTTGGCTGGACCAACCGCGCTATCGATGTGATCAGCGAATACGCCGGTGACCGCGACAGCCTCGTCACCAACGCCTCGCTGCGCCGCACGAAGCTCGATTCGAAGGCCGTGACGATGCAGAGCTACTTCTGGGATGGCACCATCGTCGGTACCGCTGGTGTCCGTCGTGACTCGCAGAAGTCTTGGGCTCTCAACCAAGGCCCGAAGAATCCCGACGGCTCCGAGACGATCGACCTCTACAGCAATGACTATCGCCTCCCCGAGACCGGCACGAAGGTGACCGGCACCTCGAAGAGCTATAGCGTCATGGTGCACACCCCGAAGGCCATCCGCAGCAAGCTCCCCTGGAACACTGGAATCAGCTTGTTCTTCAACAAGTCCCAGAACTTCCAGCCGGCTTCCGGCCGCGTCGACTGCTTTGGCAACCCGCTCGCCTCGCCGAACGGCAAGACCCGCGACTACGGTTTTGTGCTCACCACTTGGGATGACAAGGTCAGCCTCAAAGTGAACTGGTACAGGACCGAGGTTAAGAATGCGGCCCTCTCTGCGTTCAGCGGTGACTACATGCTGCCGGCCGCCGAAGCGTGGGGCTACATGTACGCCCGTCGTAACCTTGAGCGCTTTGGCGATTTCGGTACCTCCAACAGCGGTCTCGGCGGCTACGGCACCATGGTGGGTCAGTCCGCTGCCGACGCCATCGCCATCGGCGATGCCGTTTGCAACGCCTACCTCGCCAACCTGAACTCGGATGCTTGGTTCGCCAACTGGGGCATCGACAAGAACCAGTGGAACAGCTGGATGAACTGGACCACCCCCCAGGGCTGGACCATCACCGGCGACACCACCTCCAAGGGTATTGAGTACGAACTCAACATCGCGGCCACCAAGAACCTCAACATCTCGATCAACGCCTCCAAGACCGAAGCCACTCGTACCAACATGGCTGAGTCCTTGGCGACCTACGTCGAAGACCGCTGGGCCCTCTACAACACGCCCGTTATGCTCAACGGCGTGCAGGTCGGCTACATCGGCGATGTCCGTCTGTGGGGTCCGGGCTACAACCCGAACGAGACCATCCGTGGCAAGTTCGGTCGTGAGTTCATGTCGGGCTACACCCTCTATCGCATGCAGGAAGGCTCCAATGTGCCTGAGCTCCGCCCGTGGCGCTTCAACTTGGTCGCCAACTACAGCTTCGATAAGGGCTTCATGAAGGGCTTCAACGTTGGCGTAGGCTATCGCTGGCAGGATGGCGTCGTCACCGGCTACAAGCTCACCGACGCCGTTAACCCGAACACCGGCATGAAGGATTACGACCTCGAGAATCCCTATGTCGGGCCGAGCGAGACCAATGTCGACGCGTGGGTCGGCTACAGCCGCAAGCTGACGGAGAAGATCGACTGGCACATCCAGCTCAACCTCCGCAACATCACCACCAAGAAGGAGCTCATCCCGATCACGGTCCAGCCCGACGGCACCATGGCTGTCGGCCGTATCCCCGAGACCTTCTCGTGGACCCTCACCAACACCTTCAAGTTCTAAGCGAAGCCTAGCGCTTCACTTCAGAACCAAGTGTTGATCTAGCTTAGGAGCCGGGACTTCGGTCCCGGCTCCTTTTTTGTGCCCAGCGGACAGCGATTACGCCGGAACCTGCGCTTCCCGTTCTGGCAACACCACACGCCTTCGGAATCCGTTTGTCGCGGCAAAGGTTCAGTCCTGCCCGCCCAAGGCCTGCACGTTTCCTCGTGCAACTTTTCCGCTCCGGTGCTGACATACCGGCCTCCGCTACCCCACGCGCGGCCCGAGCATGAAGCCTATCCGCCTCGCTTTGTTCACCCTGCTGCCGTCGCTCGCCCTCGCCGGGATCGAGCGGGCGCAAATCGACTTCGCCACCGTTAGCCAGCTCGCCGCGACCCGCGCCGCACAGCCTTACGCAGAGCCAGCCGACACTCTGCCGCGCCGCCTCGCCGAGCTCACGCCCGCCGAAGCCGGCGCCATCCGCTTCATCCCCGAATATGCCCTCTGGCGCTCCGATCGCCTTCCCTTCCAGCTCCAGCTCTTTCACCCCACGCCCGGCTCTCCGCCAGTCGCCCTGAACGAATTCAGCCCGACCCACGTCCAATCGATTCCCTTCGTCGGCAGCTTCTTCAGCTACGGGATGCTCCGCAACCCGCCCCGCCTCACACCCGAGCTCGGCTACGCTGGCTTCCGCGTGCACAGCCCGCTCAACCGCCTTGAACACTTCGACGAGCTCATCGTCTTCCCCGGCGCCTGCACCTTCCGCGCACTGGGCGCTGGCCAAAACTTCGGCCTCTCCGCACGCGCCCTCGCCCTCGACGCCGGACCGCTCTCGACCGAGGAATTCCCCCGCTTCACCGAATTCTGGATCGGCCGCCCCAACCCCGGCGCATCCACTCTCACCATCTACGCCCTGCTCGACAGCCCGCGCGCCTCAGGCGCGTACGAGTTCGTCGTCACCCCCGGCCAAACGACAACCGTCGACGTCCGCGCCGCGCTCACCTTCCGCACCACCGTCGCCCAGCCGGGGTTCGCCCCTTTGTCCGGTATGTTCTGGTACGGCGAGAACTCCGACCGCCCCGCTGGCGAGCCCTGCCCCGAGGTCCATGAGGCCGACGGTCTCGCACTCCGCACGGCCGACGGCACCTGCCTCTGGCGCCCTCTCCAAAATCCCGCCAGTCCCTTCGGCTCCGGCATCGCCGTCGACTCCCTTCGCGGCTTCGGCCTGCTCCAACGCGACCGCGTCTTCGAACACTACGGCGACCTCGACGCCGACTACAACCGTCGCCCCTCCGCCTGGGTCGAGCCACTGGGCGACTGGGGCCCAGGCCGAGTCCAGCTCGTCGAGACACCCACCCGCGGCCGTTTCGCCGCCAACGTGACCGCCTTCTGGGTCCCCGACCGGCTGCCCGTCCCCGGCACGCCCATCGAACTCCGCTATCGTCTCCACTGGACCGAGATCGAGCCTTCCGCCGTCGCCCTCGCACCGACCGTCGCGACCCATGTCGGCGCCCTGCCCGACCGCCCCCTCGGCCGCCTCTTCTGGATCGACTTCGCCAACCCGGCGCTCGCCCGCCTCGACAACGGCGACCTCGACGCCGAAATCCGCCTCGCCCCAGGCGCTAAGCTGCTCCGGCAGTCCGTCCGCAAAAACCCCGTCGACGCCTCCTGGCGTGTCGCGCTCGAGGTCGAGGCCGAGGCGGCCGGCCGCGCCGTCGAACTGCGCTGCCGCCTGCGCGAAGGCTACACCCCTGTGAGCGAAACCTGGATCTACTCCTGGATGCCATGAGCGCCCGGCTCCCCCCGGATCTTCCGCCGCGCACCGACCCGGCATGGAACGAGGCCCACGAACGCGTCGAGAGCTACCTGCGAGCCCACCGCATCGTCCAACCGCTCGCGCTCAGCGAACTCACCAACGAGATCGTCGCCCGCGCCTGGCTCGATAACACCTCGGATACACACGTCGCCCCCGTCACCCGCGCCCTCCGCGAGGCCGACATCGCCATCACTGCCTGGTTCGCCCGAGCCCTCGAGCAGCAGGGCCCGCACTCCCGCCGCCTCGGCGTGCGCGGCCGCCTCGCCCTCGCCCTGGCCGACGCTCCTGGCCGCTGGCCCGACGCCTTCCTCGCCCCCACGCCCCCACCACGCCCGCTCTCCGACGCCATGCGCGCCGCCTTTCTCCGCGCCGGCCCCGCCCCCCAGCTCTACAAGATGACCCCGCCCGCCATCCCGCTCGGCCCTCTAGCCCGCCTCCACGGCAGATTCTGGGAAGCCCCACCGCGCCAGCTCGCCCTGCGCCATCTCCTGCGCGCGGTGTTACTCGTCGCACTCGCAGCCCTAGTCTTCTTCGCCTTCCGGTGAACGTGCCTGCCGAAACCATCCCAACCGGCCGCAAGCTGCGCCGCCGGCTTCTCGTCGCCGCAATCGTCGCCGCGCTCGCGATACCCGCCATCGTCCTGATGGCCGACCTCCATCTGCGCACCGGTTTCGACGTCTGGAAGACCGCCCACCTCGCGCTCTTCGTCGTTCTCCTCTCGCTCGCCGCCTACGGCTGCACGCAGGCCATCGTCGGGTTCCTCGTCCGCCGCGGCCGCGGCGATACGCTCCGGCTCATCCCGGCCGACTCCACCGATCCCCTGCCGCCCGGCGCCACCGCCATCGTCATGCCGGTCTACAACGAGGACGCCCGCCGCGTCTTCTCCGGCCTGCGCACCATCTACGAGTCGCTCCAGGCCACCGGCCACCTCGACGCCTTCCACTTCTACGTCCTCAGCGACTCCACCGACCCGAACCGCTGGATCGATGAGGAGGCCGCCTGGGCCGCCCTCGTGCGCGAGTTCGACGCTGCCAACCGGCTCTTCTACCGTCGCCGCCGCCTCAACACGAACAAGAAGGCCGGCAACCTCGCCGACTTCTGCCGCCGCTGGGGCGGCGCCTACCGCTACATGGTCGTGCTCGACGCCGACAGCCTCATGTCCGGCGACACCATCGTGCAGCTCGTCCGCCTCATGGAGCGGAACCCCCGCGCCGGGCTCATCCAAACAGCCCCCCGCCTCATTCGCGGCCGTACGCCCTTCGCCCGCTGGCAACAGTTCGCCAGCCGCCTCTACGGCCCGGTCTTCCAGGCCGGCATCGGCTACTGGCAGCTCGACGAATCCAACTACTGGGGTCACAACGCCATCGTCCGCCTCGCCCCGTTCCTCGAACACTGCTCCCTCCCCGAGCTTCCCGGCCGCGAGCCCTTCGGCGGCCGCATCCTCAGCCACGACTATGTCGAGGCCGCCCTTCTCGTCCGCGCCGGCTGGGGGGTCTGGCTGGCCGCCGAGTTGGAGGGCAGCTACGAGGAGTGCCCCGGCACGTTGATCGACTTTGCCAAGCGCGACCGCCGCTGGCTCCAAGGAAACCTCCAGCACAGCTGGCTCCTGGCCGCCCAGGGTCTGCATCCGGTCAGCCGCCTCCATCTCCTTCTGGGCATCCTCGCCTACGCCGCCTCGCCCCTGTGGCTGTTGTTCCTCCTGCTCTCCACCCTGCTGCTCTATCGCCACGTCGCGACCGGTCTCACGCTCGTCCCCCGCGACAGCCTTTTCGCCGCGCTCGACCTCGGCTTTCGCTCCCAAGCCGCGCTCCTCTTCGCCGGCACCCTCGGGCTGCTCTTCCTTCCCAAGCTCCTCGCGCTGCTCGACCTGTTCTTGCGCCGCGGCGCCCAAGCCTTCGGCGGCTGGCGCCGAGTCCTCAGCGGCGCAATGCTCGAAACCGCCTGCTCCGCCCTTCTCGCCCCCGTCCTCATGCTCTTCCACAGCAAGTTCATCCTGTGGACGCTCCTCGGGCGCGGCGTCGCTTGGGTCGCCCAGCGCCGCGGCGGCGATGGCTCGCCCGATTGGCGCGAGGCGATCCTCACCCACGCCGGGCATACTGCCTTGGCCGGCCTCTGGGGCGCCGCAGCACTCACGCTCGATCCGGTCTTCTTCATCTGGTTGTTGCCAGTCCTCGCCGGACCGCTGCTCAGCATTCCCCTCTCGCTCGTCACAGCACAACCTCCGGAAGACGACAGCACGCCTTGGCTGCTCGCCACCCCCGAAGAGATCACCCCTCCGGCCGTCGCAGCCACCCTGGCCTCACACCTTGCGGCCATCGAATCGAAGATCGCACCGGCCCAGTTCGCCGCCGACTATGGGCTGCTCCAAGCCGTGCTCGACCCCTACGTAAACGCCATCCACGTCTCCCTCCTGCGCGAGAAGCGCAACCACAGCACCGAGGAACGCGACCGGTTCACGCAATTACGCGAAAAGCTCATCGGTGCCGGCCCCTCCGCGCTCTCCACCCGCGACAAGCTCGCCCTGCTCATGGATGCCCACTCCATGATCCGCCTCCACCGCGACCTCTGGTCCCGCCCCGGCTCGGAACTCGCCGAATGGTGGCGTCATGCCATCCGCCAATACAACTACCTCGCGCCTGCGCCCGTCACGGCGCTCGATCGTTGAGGGCCCCAGCGCTGCATTCCCGAAATCCGGAGAAATTTACGAATCTATCCCGCTGATTATCAGCGCTCGCTGCCACGATGTGGCAATTTGGCAAAAATCCTCGTTGACCAACCCCCGCCTCACCCTAACGTCCGTCTCATCAATTTCACATTTCTCCCGCCTAGCGGGAGTTTTGGGGTAACTAAGAAAGCAATGGCCGGTCGCTTAGGGGTAGGCGACCGGCCTTTTCTTTGCCCATTTTCCAGGACTCGATGTCGCCGCAGCGCACGTCGCCTCCCATGCGAAACTCTCGCAGCTCCCGCGCAAATCCGGTTTGCCACCGCCAATGCGGAGCCGCAATTTCGCCGGCTAATCTCCCTCGTGCAACGGACCTCCGACATCAACGTCATCGAAACGCGGCCGCTTCCCTCGCCCGCCGAGTTGATGGCTGCGCTCCCCAAGACCGACGCTCAAGCCGCCTGCGTCGTCCGCTGCCGCGATGCCATCCATCGCATCCTTTTCGGCGACGATCCGCGGCTGCTCGTGGTCGTCGGTCCCTGCTCGATCCACGATCTCGAAGCCGGTCGAGAGTACGGCCGCCGCCTCGCCGCCCTCGCCCGTGAACTAGGCGACCGCATGGTCATCGCCATGCGCGTCTACTTCGAGAAACCGCGTACCACTGTCGGCTGGAAAGGTCTCATCCTCGACCCGCACCTCGACGGCTCCAGCGACATCCAGCACGGTCTCTACCTCGCCCGCCAGTTCCTCGGTGAAATCCTCGACCTCGGCCTGCCTACCGCCACCGAGTTCCTCGATCCCATCACCCCGCAGTACATCGCCGACCTCATCTGCTGGGGTGCCATCGGTGCCCGCACCACCGAGTCGCAGACACATCGCCAGCTCGCCTCCGGCCTCTCGATGCCCCTCGGGTTCAAGAACAGCACCGACGGCTCCATCCAGGCGGCCATCAACGCCATCAAAGCCGCGCGCCAGCCCCAGACCTTCCTCGGCATCACCACCGACGGCCGCGCCGCCTCCGTCCGCACCAGCGGCAACCCCAACTGCCACGTTGTCCTGCGCGGCGGTTCCTCGGGCCCCAATTTCGACTCCGCCCACGTCGCCGCCTCCTCCGAGCTCCTCGCCAAAGCCGGCCTCGCCCAGTGCATCCTCGTCGACTGCAGCCACGACAACTCCGGCAAGCAGCCCGAGCGCCAGCCCGAGGTTCTGCGCGATGTCCTCGCCCAACTCGCCGCCACCCCCCGCTCCCCCATCATGGGCGTGATGATCGTGCGCAACCTCGTCGCCGGCAGCCAGCCCTTCCCCC
>CAZXHR010000109.1:0-14706 GCA_964640465.1 uncultured Opitutaceae bacterium | reverse complement strand
AAGCTCGCGCGCGAACTCGCGACGAAGGGCGGTTCGGTGCTGATGTCGTTGCACGACCTGCGCGTGGCCAGCCGGCTCGACCTGATCGTCGTGATGCACGACGGCCGGTTGCGCGCCGTTGGCCGTCCCGAGGAAGTGCTCACCGCGGAGCTGCTGGCCGACGTCTTCGGCGTGCGCGCGCGGATGGCGCCATCCCTTACCCTCGATCTTCCATGAAACCCGTCTTCAAACCGCTCACCGAGACCGACCTTGAAGCCGAGGCCGCCCACCGCACCGCGATGCAGGAGAAGCAGCGCGCGATGCGCGAGCTCATGGCCGCCGCGAAGGACAAGCGCGGGCTGACGATCGTCCACACCGGCAACGGCAAGGGGAAGAGCACCGCGGCCTTCGGCATGGTCACGCGCATGCTTGGCCACGGGAAACGCTGCGTGGTCGTGCAGTTCATCAAGTCCGGCGACGCCGCCACGGAGCGCAATCTGCGCTGCCCGCAGCTGGCGTGGCATCGCTGCGGTGAGGGGTTCACCTGGGACACGCAGAACCGCGCCGGCGATATCGACGCGGTGCGCACCGGCTGGGCGATCGCCCTGCAGGCGATGCAGGACCCCGGGGTGAGCCTCGTCCTTCTCGATGAGCTCAACATCGCGTTGGCCTTCGACTATCTGCCCGTCGACGAGGTGATCGCCGCGTTGCGCGAGCGCCAGCCGCACCAGCATGTGATCTTCACCGGACGCGACGCGCCTGCCGAGCTGATCGACCATGCCGACCTCGTGACCGAGATGCGCGAGGTGAAGCATCCGTACCGAGCTGGCGTGCAGGCGCAGGCCGGGATCGAGTATTGAACCGCCGGAAACGAGAAACGATCTTGTTGTGATGAAGGCCATCGGCGTCCTCGGCACCGGCTCCAGCGTGGGCAAGACGTGGGTCGCCACGGCGCTCTGCGCGTGGCTGCACCGCGAGGGTGTGCGCGCGGTGCCGTGCAAGACGCAGAACATGTCGAACAACGCCTGGGCGCTGCCGACCGGCGGCGAGATGGCGCGGGCGCAGGCGATGCAGGCCGAGGCGTGCGGGCTGGTGCCTACCGCCGAGATGAACCCCGTGCTGCTCAAGCCCTCCGGCCGCGCCGGCTCGCAGGTGATCGTGGGCGGCCGGCCCGAGGGCGTGATACCGGCGTCCGAATATTATCTTCACCACGAGCGGCTGTGGGCCTTCGCCGCCGGCGTGCTCGACGGGTGGCGTGGCCGCTGCGACGTGCTCGTGCTCGAGGGCGCGGGCTCGCCGGTCGAGCTCAACCTGATGGATCGCGACTTCGCCAACCTCCGCCCGATCCGGCATCTCGACGGCCGGTGGTTGCTCGTCGGCGACATCGACCGCGGCGGCGTTTTTGCGCAGCTCGCCGGCACTTGGCAGCTCCTGCCCGAGGCGGACCGCGCGCGCGGGCTCGGCGCCATCGTGAACCGTTTCCGCGGCGACCTCTCGCTCTTCGCCGACCCGAGCGAACACCTCCGGCCGTTCGCGCCCGGGCTGCCCGTGCTCGGCACGCTGCCGCTGCGGCGCGACCTCCAGCCGGAGACCGAGGACGGTTTCGACGCCGCCGACTGGGACCGCGGCACCGGCGACACCATCGCCTGGATTCGCTACCCGCGCGTGGCCAACGTGACCGACTGCCAGCCGTGGTGGGACGACGATGGCGTGCGCACCCGCTGGGTCGACGACCCCGCGCAGCTCGCCGGCGCGAAGGCCATCGTGCTGCCCGGCTCGAAGAACACCCTCGGCGACCTGCGCTGGCTGCGCGCCAACGGCTGGTTCGAGGCCATCCGCGCCGCGGCGCAACGCGGTACCCTCGTCGTGGGCGTGTGCGGCGGCTACCAGATGCTGGGCGAACTCCTCGACGATCCGACCGGGCTGGCCGGCGACCGTGGCACGGAGGAGGGAGTTGGGTTGCTGCCGATCAAGACCGGTTTTGTGCCCGAAAAGTTGGTGCAGCAGGTGACCGCCGAGTGCGACGGTCGCCGCTGGCAGGCGTACGAGATCCACATGGGGCGCAGCACGGTCACGCAGCCGTGCGATGCGCTGCAGACGGTGACCGACGCCGCCGGCCCGCGCGCGGAGGGGCTGCGCCGCGGCAACGTCTGGGGCACCTATCTGCACGGCTGGTTCGAGGCGCCCGAGCTGCGTCGCAAGGTCGCCGCCGCGGCGGGCATCGCCGGGCATCGCGCGTCTGACATCCTGTGGGCTGAGAAGCGCCGCGAGATCTATGTGCAAATGGCCGAGCACCTCGCCGCGCATGTCGACCTCGGCCCGGTGCGCCGCTACCTGGGAATCTGACCGCCTCGCCACCATGATCCACGGACACGGCAACGACGGTTATCGGCTCGGGCGCGCGGTGCGTGCGGACTTCAGCAGCAACGTCCTCCCCGGCGGTCCGCATCCGGCGTTGCGCGAGCGGCTGGTACGTGCGCTCGACGATATCGGCGGTTATCCCGATGCCGGCGCGGAGAGTTTCGTGCTCACACTGGCGCGGCGCGAAGGCGTGCCGGCGCTGAACATCGGAGCGACCAGCGGCGCCGTGGCGGCGATTCATCTGCTGGCGCAGTCGCTGCGCGGCAAGCGCCACGCCATCGCGGTGCCCGCGTTCTCGGAGTATGAGGACGCCGTGCGACTGCAGCGCGACGAACCGGTCTTCTTCGCGGCGGACGAGCTGGCGGCCGGCGCGGTGCCGCCGGCGGAGGTGGTTTGGCTGGCGAATCCGAACAATCCGACCGGGTTCATGCTGGCGCGCGAGGCGTTGCTCGCCCTCGTCGATGCGCGGCCCGAGATGCTCTTTGTGGTCGATCTCGCGTATGCCGGGCTGTGCGCGGCGGAATCGCTGCGGCCAGCCGATGCCATCGTGAGGCGAAATCTCGTGCTGGTGCTCTCCTACACCAAGCAGTTCGCGATCCCCGGGCTGCGGCTTGGTGCGGTGGTCGGGCCGGAGAAACTGGTGGGCGATGCTGTCGCGCGCGGCGGTCCGTGGGCGGTGAACACGCTCGCGCTGGCCGCCGGCCGTTTTCTCCTCGGCGAGCCGCATTGCGACGACGAGGCGCGCCGGCTCGGTTGCCTCGCGGAATCGCTGCGGCTGCAGGCGGCGCTGAGCGAGCTGCCCGGGCTGAGCGTGCGGTCGAGTCCGACCAACTATTTTCTTCTGCGTACGGGGCGCGCGACCGGCGCGGAGCTACGCGAGCATCTCGTGCGCGAGCATGGGCTGCTCGTGCGCGACGCCGCCAACTTCCGCGGGCTCGACGCGCACTGGGTCCGCATCGCCGCGCAGACGCCGCGCGAGAACGCCTGGCTGGAGGAGGCCATGAAAGCATGGACGCGGCGCAGCTGACCGCCGCGGCGCTCGGTGCCGGCTATGGGCTGGATCTGCTGCTCGGCGATCCCGCCTGGCTGCCGCATCCGGTCGTCGGATTCGGTCGCGCGATTTCGCTCGGCGAACGGGCGCTCAACCGCGGCGGGGCCGTCCGGCGCTTCCTGTGCGGCGCGCTCCTCGCGCTTGGGTTGGTCGGCGGCACGTTTGCGCTGACGGCGCTGGCTGTGCACTGGGCCTGGCGCGCGCATCCGGCGGCCGGCGCTGTCGTGGTGGCGGTTGGCGCCTTCTTCGGACTGGCGAACCGCACGCTTATAGACGAGGGCAGGGCGGTGTTCGCAGCCTTGGACGATGGCCTCGATGCGGGACGGCGTCGGCTGTCGCGGATCGTGGGGCGCGACACGGCACGGCTCGACGCGCAGCAGGTGCGCACGGCGGTGTGCGAGACGATGGCGGAGAATCTCAACGACGGGGTGGTGGCGCCGCTGTTCTGGTTCGCGCTGCTCGGTCTGCCCGGGATGATGGCATTCAAGATGGTCAACACGCTCGACTCGATGATCGCGCACCGCGACGAGCGGTTCGAGTGGTTCGGCAAGACGGCGGCGCGGCTCGACGACGCGGCGAACTTCGTACCCGCGCGCCTCACGGCGTTGCTCCAGTGCGCGCTGGCCGGCAGCGCGCGTGGCTTCGCCTTTGTGGCGCGGTATGGCAGAGCCCACTCCAGCCCGAACTCCGGATACCCGGAGGCGGCACTGGCCGGAATCCTCGATGTGCGATTCGGCGGGCCGCACACCTACGACGGCGAACTCGTCGAGAAGCCGTGGATCGGATGCAATCCTCGGTTGATCGGTGCGGGCGAGATCGGTCTGGTGGTTGCGAACAATCACGCGGTCGCGGTCGTGGCGGTTCTGCTCGCCGCCGCCGTGTGGTGTCTCGCACCGTTCCGACTTCCAGTTTTATGAACGAACCGAGCCAGAGACTGAACCTGCGGCCGCTCGACGAGCCGCAGCAGCGCGAGGCCACGCGACTGTGCGTGGAGACCGGCCTGATGCTGCTCCAGTACGGCGCGGAGAGTGCGCTGGTCGAGAACCTCACGCGCCGGCTGGCGCTGGCGCTCGGTGTCGAACGCGCGGAGGTCGCGTTGCTGGCCAACGCCGTGGTCGTCACCACACTGGGCGAGGGCCACTGCATCACGACGGTGCGGCGCAACGAGGACCGCGGCATCAACATGCACGTTGTCACCGAGGTGCAGCGCGCGGTGCTGGATGTGGAGGACGGCAAGCTCGATGCCGCCTCGTATCGCCGGCGCTTCGAGGCGATCCACCCGTTGCGCTATTCGCGTGCGCTCACCTCGGCCGTGATCGGGCTGTCGTGCGCGTGCTTCGCGCGGTTGGTCGGCGCGGATTGGGCGAGCTGCAGCGTGGCGTTCGTCGCCGCGGGCGTGGCGATGGCGGTGCGGCTCATGCTCGTGAAGCTGCATTTCAACCCGCTGGTGAACTTCTTCCTCACCGCGTTCGTCGCGACGTCGATCGCGGGGCAGGCGGCGATCTACTCGCTCGGCGACACGCCGCGCATCGCGATGGCGAGCTGCGTGCTCCTGCTCGTGCCCGGGTATCCGCTGATCAACTCGATCTCGGACATGGTGAAGGGCTACATCAACACCGGGCTGGCGCGCGGCATGTACGCGCTGCTGCTCTCGGCCGGCGCGTGCGCCGGAATCCTTCTGGCGATGAGCGTCTGGAAAGTGTGGGCGTGGCTATGAACCTCCTCCTCGGTGTCCTGCAACAGATGGCGCTGGCCTCGGTGCCGGCGGTGGGCTTCGGCATGGTGTTCAACGTCCCGAAACGAGTCCTCGGCTACTGCGCCGCCGGTGGCGCGCTCGGGCGCGGGCTGCGCTATTTCCTCGTCGAGGGCACGGGCATCCCCGTCGAGTGGAGCACGCTGCTCGCGGCGGCGACGGTGAGCCTGCTCGGCGTCGCCATCGCCCAGCGGCTGCGCGCGCACCCGAAGGTGTTCACCGTCGCGGCGATGATCCCGATGATACCCGGCGTGCCGCTCTTCAAGACCCTTATCGCGATCGTGCAGATCCAGCAGAAGGGCCTGAACAACGAGTTGCTCTCGACGGCGATCACCTCGGGTCTGCAGGCGTTCTTCGTCGTGGCCGCGTTGGCGGTGGGTCTGGCCGTGCCAGGGCTGCTGTTCTACCGGAGGCGGCCGGTCGTCTGAACCGCATCCGAACCATGGGCCGAATCATTTTCCTCACCGGACCGGTGCGCTCGGGCAAAAGCTCCCGCGCTGTCGAGTTCGCGCGCTCCTGGGGTGACGACGTGGTCTTCGTCGCCACCTACCGGCCGGCGACGACCGATCCCGAGATGGACGACCGCGTACGGCGTCACCGCGCCGAGCGGCCGGCATGGCGCACGCTTGAGGCGGTGGAGGACGCCGCGGCCGAGCTGCGTCGCCTCGATCCGCCGCCGAGCGGTGTGGTGCTCGACTGCCTCACGCTCTGGTTGAGCGACCGTTTCGACCGCGACGACGAGGCGATCCTCGCCGCGTGGGATGCGCAGTTGCGCGGGATGCGCGAGGCGCCGTGGCCCACGGTGGTCGTCGGCAACGAGATCGGCTGGAGCCCGGTGCCAGAGTCGGCGCCGCTGCGGCGGTTCCGCGACCTCGCCGGCTGGCTCGCGCAGCGCACGGCCGCCGCCTCGGACGAGGCGTGGCTGCTCGTAGCCGGCTGTCCGGTGCGGCTGAGGTGACCTGTTTCCCCATTCTTCCCATGTCCTGGAAAACCCCGACCATCCCGCCTCTTGCCAACGAGCTCGCGCCCGCCCTGCAGACGCGCATCGACAACAAGACGAAGCCGCCGCGCTCGCTCGGCCGGCTCGAGGAGATCGCGCTGCGGCTCGGCCTGATGCAGGCGACCGTGCACCCGAAACTTGTCGCGCCGCACGTGCTCGTGTTTGCCGGCGACCACGGGCTGGCGCGCGAGGGCGTGAGCCCGTTCCCGCCGGAAGTCACGCCGCAGATGGTGCTCAACTTCCTGGCCGGCGGTGCCGGCATCAACGTGCTCGCGCGGTTGTCGAATCTTCCGATCAAGGTGATCGACGCTGGCGTGGCTGCCGAGCTCCCCGATCATCCCGATCTGATCAAGCGCAAGGTGCGCCTCGGCACGCGGAACGCGCTGCACGAGCCCGCGCTCACGCCCGCCGAGGTCGAGCAGTGCCTCGAGGCCGGCGCCGCGATCGTGCGCGAGCTGGCTCAGAAGCACGGCACCAACGCCATCCTGCCCGGCGAGCTCGGTATCGGAAACTCGGCTTCGGCGGCGCTGCTCTACAGCGCGTTCACCGGCCGGCCGATCGCGGAGTGCACGGGACGCGGCGCGGGGCACGACGACGCCGGGTTGGCGCGAAAGATCGCCATCCTCCAGCGCGTGCAGGCGAAACATGGGGACATTCGCGAGCCGCTCGCCGCGCTGGCGGCCTTCGGCGGCTGCGAGATCGCGATGATGACCGGTGCGATGCTCGAAGCGGCGAGCCGGCGGATGCTGGTGATGGTCGACGGCTTCATCAGCACGTCGGCGGCTCTGGCGGCGGCGCGGCTGGCGCCTGCGGCGAGCGACTACTTCATCTTTGCCCACGCCTCCGGCGACGGCCCGCACCGCATCGCGGTGCAGGCGCTGGGAGGCAAACCGCTCATCGACCTGGGCATGAAGCTCGGCGAGGGCACGGGCGCCGCGATGGCGTGGCCGATCGTACGGGCGTCCGTGGCGTTCTTGGACGAGATGGCGACGTTCGAGTCGGCCGGCGTGAGCGAGCGGACGAAGGAGCCGACGAAGTGAACGCGTTCCGCACCGAGCTGCGCACGCTGGCGGGGGCAGTGTTGTTTTTCACGCGGCTGCCTCTGCCGCGCTGGATCGGAGTGGTCGCGGCGGATCTCCGCTGCGCGGTCACGTACTTCCCGTTGTGCGGTGCGCTCGTGGGCGGCTTCGCGGCGCTGGTCTGGTGGCTGGCGGCGCTGGTTTTCCCCGCGGTAGTTGCGGCCGGACTGGCGGTAGTCGCCGGTGTGGTGCTGACCGGCGCGATGCACGAGGACGGCTGGGCCGACGTGTGCGACGGCTTCGGCGGCGGCCACACGCGGGAACGTGTGCTCGAGATCATGAAGGACTCGCACGTCGGCGCGTACGGCGTGCTTGGGCTGGTGCTGCTGCTCGGGCTGAAATGGCAGACGTTGGCGGCGTTGCCCGGCGCGCTCGTGCCGGCGGCGCTGGTGGCGGGGCATGCGCTCAGTCGCGGCATGGCGGCGACGCTGATGGCGACGCTCGACTATGCGCGACCGGAGGGGCCGTCGAAGGCGCGCGCGCTGGTCGTGCGGCTGGGCGGCTGGCGGCTGCTCTTTGTGCTAGCGACGGCGCTGGCGCCGCTGGCGTTGCTGCCGTGGCGGGCGTGGTGGGCCGTGGCGGCGCTGGTCGCGGTGCGGGCTGCGCTGGCGCGCTGGTTCTGGCGTTGGCTCGGCGGCTACACCGGCGATTGCCTCGGCGCGGCGCAGCAGCTCGGGGAGCTCGTTTTCTATCTCGTGGTGCTGGGGGTGGCGCGATGAACGGAACGCTTTCCGGAGTGTGCCACAGAGGGCACGGAGCGTCCGTCGCCACGGGGTGCGAGTGCTTACGCCTCGGCGCTGACAGCTGGTTGGGAAAGGACCGAAGCGGTCGAAATTCTTACGAATTTCGCTACGAGGAGGGGCAATCCTCCGCATGCAGCGGCGTTCAACTGCGGCCTCAGTTTTCGGGGTGCTTGGCGGATGCTGCGGAGCGGAAATCGAAACGCTCACGCGTTTCGCTACGGGAAGAATGCCGGCGCCCTCACGGCTTTCGCCACAGGCGGAGGGTGGGCGCATGAACGGCCTGCTGATTCGGCACACCCGCGTGGCGATACATCAGGGGCTTTGCTATGGGCGGACGGATGTGCCGCTGGCGGAGACGTTCGAAGCAGAGGCGGCGAGCGTGCGCGCGAGCCTGCCGTGGACGCCGCTGGCGGTGTGGTCGAGCCCGGCGGAGCGTTGCCGGCGGCTGGCGGCGCGATTGGCCGCGGGCGAGGTGCGGATTGAGCCGCGGCTGGCGGAGCTCGACATGGGCGACTGGGACGGCCGCAAGTGGGACGAGCTCTCCGGCCCGGTGCACGAGGCGTGGAAGACCGACCCGTGGCGAACGCGTCCGCCCGGCGGCGAATCGGCTGAAGATCTGGTGACGCGCGTCGGCGCGTTGCGGGCCGAGGTGATGGCCGCGCGCCCAGAGCGGTTGGTGTTGGTGACGCATGCCGGGGTGATCCGCGCCTGGCGCAGCATCGGCGAAGGGCGGTCGCTGGCGGCGTTGTTTTCCGAACCGGTCGGCTTCGGCTCGCTCACGCGGCTGACGCGGTGAGCCGTGCTGAAGCAGTCGCTGGCGTAGGGGGGGCGTCTTGCGCCGCCCGCTAGACCTTGCTGGCCAGCGAGTCGACTGAGGCGAACGGGCGCCGTCGGTGCGCAACCCGAAAGAGCGAATCCGATAGCGGATTGCAGGGTTACGGCTAAGAGCGGCACGGGGACGCTCTATGGATCATGTCAACCAATAGTTGACATGTTGCGAAGGGCGGAACGGTAGAGGGTCGTTGGGAAAAAGCGGGCGGAAAAGGGGCCGACAAACGGGTTGCCAACACCGCATGAGGCACCCTTCCTCGGCCACACATGACCGCGCCGAAACCCTCCGCGAAGAACTCCGTGAGCGACGTCGCCAATCCCGCTGTGCCTGCGCTCGACGCGGCCTCGAAACTGCGGTTGCTGCGACTGATGATCGAGAGCCGGCAGGGCGACCTGCGGCAGGAGAGCCTGAACCGGCAGGGCCGCGGCCATTTCCAGGTCGCGAGCATGGGCCACGAGGCGCTGGCGGCGGTCGGGATGCTGCTCGGCGAGGGCGACTTCGCGTGCCCGTACTACCGCGACCGGGCGCTGGTGCTGGCGCGCGGCGTGAGCTCGTACGAGCTGGCGCTGGAGTATTTCGCGAAGCGCGAGTCCTCCAGCGGCGGGCGGCAGCTCACCGGGCATTTCAGCTCGCGGAAGCACAACGTGTGGAGCCTGCCGTCGCCGACCTCGGCGCAGATGCTGCCGGCGTGCGGCATCGCCTGGGGCCTGCAGATGGACGGCAAGCCGAACGTCGTCGTCACCAGCACGGGCGACGCGGCATCGCGGCAGGGCGAGTTCTACGAGGCGGTGTGCTTCGCGCAGGAGCGCAAGCTGCCGGTCCTGCTCATGGTGCAGGACAACGCCTACGGGATCAGCACGCCGACGGCGAAGATGAACCCGTACGCGCTCGGCGTGCTCGCGCGCGAGCAGTGGCAGGTCGTCGACGGCAGCGATGCGCTCGCCGTGCACGCCGCCGCGGCGGCCGCGATCGCGAAGCTGCGCGCTGGCGACGGCCCGGCGCTGCTCTGGATCAAGACCGAGCGGCTCGCCAGCCACACCAGCTCCGACGACCACAAGCTCTACCGCAGCGCCGAGGAACTCGCGCGCGGCGCCGGCCGCGACCCGATCTCCGTCCTCAAGACCCGGCTGATCGCCGAGGGCCTGCTCACGGAGGAGACGTTCGCGAAGCTGGAGGCCGAGGTGCGCGACGAGGTGCGCGCCGCCTACGACCGCGCCGAGAAGACCGAGGACCCGCGTGCCGAGGAGACGGAGACAAACGTCTTCGCGCCGCAGACGCCCGCGCTTTCCGGCGAGCTCTTCCCGGCCGGCAAGTACCGCATCGGCGACATCTTCAGCCAGACGTTGCGCGCCGGGTTGAAGGCCGATCCGCGCCGGATCGTCTTCGGCGAGGATGTGGAGGACCCGAAGGGCGGTGTCTTCCGCCTCACGCGCACGCTCTCGACGGATTTTCCCGGCCGTGTGGTGAACTCGCCGCTGGCCGAGGCGACGATCCTCGGTGTGGCCTGCGGCCTGGCCAGCTACGGCTGGAAACCGGTGTTCGAGATCCAGTTCATCGACTTCATCTCCGCCGGCTGGAACCAGCTCGCGACCAACCTCGCCACGCTGCGTTGGCGCAGCAACGGCCAGTGGACCTGCCCGGCGGTGATCTACGCTCCGTACGGCGCATACCTGCCCGGCGGCAGCCTCTGGCACAGCCAGACCAACGAGTCGCTCTTCGCCCACCTGCCCGGTCTCCACGTCGTGGTGCCGAGCACGCCGGTCGACGCCGCGGGCCTGCTCTGGACGGCGATGCACGCCGAGGACCCGGTGCTCTTCCTCGTGCCCAAGCACATGTTCTGGGCCGAGCGCGAGAGCGCGCAGCCGGTCGTGCCGGTGCCGTTCGGCAAGGCGCGTATCTGCCAGGAGGGAACGGACGTCACGCTCGTCGCCTGGGGCAACACCGTGGAGCTGTGCGAGCAGGCGATCGCCTCGCTGGGCGACGAGCTCAGCGTGGAGCTGATCGATCTGCGCACGATCGTGCCGTGGGACCGCGACGCGATTATGGAGTCGGTCCGCAAGACCGGCCGCCTAGTCGTCGTGCAGGAGGACACGGTCAACTGCTCGGTCGGGCAGATGATCGTCTCTGAGCTGGGCGAGCGGCCGGAGGTTTTCTCGCGGATCGCGTGTCCGCCGGTGCTGGTTTCGAAGGGCAACGTGATGATCGGCTTCAACGCCGCGGCCGAGTATGCCGCGCTGCCGGACAAGGCCCGGGTGGTGGCCGCGCTGCGCCAGACGATGACCTCGACGTTCAGCCGCACGACGGTGATGCCGCCGCCGCGCGCGCATGTGCCGCTGCCGGTCGAACCGGATGTCGTTTCCACGGAGCCTGCGAAGATCGCCGGCGAGCCGCTGAAGGTGCCGATCATGGGCGAGGGCATCCGCGATGCGCGCGTGGTGTCGCTGCTCAAGCAGCCCGGCGACCCGGTGAAGGCCGACGAGGCGCTCTGCGAGGTCGAGACCGAGAAGGCCGTCTACCCGATCGAGGCCGCCGCCGCCGGCACGTTCGTCGGCTGGAAGACGAAGATCGACGACACGGTGCTGGTCGGCCAGGTGATCGGCGTGCTCGCGCCGGAGGGCGTGGATTGGCGCACGGTGTCGCTCGATGTGGGCGACGCGGCGCAGCCGAAGTCCGCCAAGGCGGCGAAGACGGCCGTACCCGAGCTTCCGGTGCAGCTTCCGCCCGAGACGCCGCCGGAGCAGGCGGCGATCGCCAAGCGCGTCGGTCTGGCGGGCGTCGTTTCCCTCGAGGAACTCGGCGCTCCGGCCGGAGCGGTGCCCCGCGAGCCGGTGTTGGCGCCGGCGATCACGCAGCGCCTCGCGCCGGTCGTGCCGGCCACGATGGAGCTGGCGATCGACTGGAGCGCGGTGCGCGCGGCGCGGCAGGTGGCGAAGTTGCGCGACCCGCAGCGGGCGCCGTCGCCCTCGTCGATGGTGGCCTGGGCGGTGACGCAGGTGATGACGCTGCATCCGCCGTTCCGCCGGCTGGTGCTGAAGGGCACGCACATCGTCGAGGTCGAGGATTTCGAGCTCGGCGTGGCGGTGGCGCTGGAGGGTGACCGACTGGTGACGGCCGTGATCCCGCAGGCGAACCTGCTGACGTGGGACGAGTTTCACGCAACGTACGTGCGCGTGATCGAGGAGGCGCGACGCGGGAAGATCGTCGAGGTGCGCGCGCCACTGATGATCTCCAGCCTGGGCAGCTTCGGCGTGCGTGCGGCGATCCCGATCGTGGTGCCGCCGGCGATGGCGACGCTGTTCGTGGGCACCTCGCACCACGAGCTGATCCGCACGGGCAACAACTTCAAGGCGGCGGAGGTCGTCACGATGTCGCTCACGTTCGACCACCGCGTGGTGAACGGCGGCGGCGCGGCGATGTTCATGCAGGACCTGCGCAAGGCGATGGAGACGTTCCAGCTGCCGGCACGGGACTGAAAGAATTGCGGAGTGCGGATTGCGTTCTCCTTGCGGGAGAATCTTCGAGATTGCGGAATGAGAACGAGGATCCGATCTGCGGAGACGGACGGTTGTGGGCGGCGCTGCGGCGCCGGAAGTCGAAGTGCTCACGCGCTTCGCTACGGGGAGCGGATCGCGGGCGTGCTGCGTAGCGAAGGCCGTGAGGCCTTCGAGGGTGGCGCAAATTCGGCCGCCGAAACCCTTGTCGGCTCTCGCCTCGCGGAAGGACAAGAACGGACACTATCTACGGGTACGGCGGCAATGGGCAGGGCGGCGCAAGACGCCGCCCCTACGCGTCCCGTTCGGGACGCAATCCTCAGCCGGATTTGCGGGCACGAAAAAGCCGCCCGCGGTGAGGCGGGCGGCTTGAGGGTTGCGGTAGCGGATGAGCGGAGCGCTCAGGTCAGCCACCAGGTGAAGTAGAGGTAGCCGCCGACCACCATGCCGAGGACGACGAGCGAACCGACGATGTCGCGCCAGTTCCAGCTCGCGCGGTTTTCGGCGAGCTGTTCGGGGGTGCGGGAACCGTAGGTGAGGCCGGCAACCTGCGCTTCGGCCGGCGCCGGAGTGAGCAGCGAGACGATGATCACCAAGATCGCGATCGAGACGGTGAGCACGCCGGAGAAGTAATAACCGTTGAATTCGCCGACGGCGCCGAGCAGCCCGGTCTTGGCGATCATGCCGCTCTTGGTGAGCGTCTGGATGGTGAGCTTGATCATGCCGGCGACGAAGCCGACGCAGAGACCGGTGAAGGCGCCCTGGGCGTTGATGCGCTTCCAGAACAAGCCGAGGAGGAAGACGGCGGTGATCGGGGGAGCGAGGAAGCCCTGGACGTTCTGGAGGTAGTCGTAGAGGCCGGTGTTGCTCTCGGAGACCTTCTTCATGATCGGGATCCAAACCAGGCCGGCGAAGACGACGACGCCGGTGGCGATGCGGCCGACGGTGACGAGGTGCGTCTGGGTCTTGCCCGGGCGGAGCTTCTGGTAGATGTCGACGGTGAAGAGGGTGGCGCAGGAGTTGAACAGCGACGCCAGCGACGACATGAGGGCGGAGAGCAGGCCGGCGACGACGAGGCCGCGGAGGCCAACGGGGAGCAGCGACTGCACCATGGTGGCGAAGACGGCGTCGCCGAGGATCTCGCCGGAACCGTCGGTCTTGAGCGGGATGTGGATGATGCCCTTGGCGTTAAGCGCGTAGCCGATCATGCCGGGGATGAGGAAGATCATCACGGGCCAGAGCTTGAGGAAGCCGCCCCAGACGGCGCCGCGGCGGGCGTGCTGGACGTTCTTGGCCGCCAAGCAGCGCTGCACGATGTACTGGTCGGTGCACCAGTACCAGATGCCGATGACGGGCGAGGCGATCATGACGCCCAGCCAGGGGAAGTTGATGTCGGTGTTCGGGCGCCAGAGGGCGAACTTCTCGGCGTGGGGCTTGCAGCTCTCGACGAGCGCGTCCCAGCCGCCGAGGTGCTTGAGGCCGAAATACGTGATGAGGGCGGAGCCGAGGAGGAGCACGAACGTCTGCGCCACCTCGGTGTACACGACGGCGCGCAGGCCGCCGAAGATCGTGTAGATACCGGTGAGGATGACGGTGACGATGGCGCCGACCCAGAAGGCGTTGTCGGCCGAGCCGAAGGTGTCGGGCAGGAGCGTCTGGAAAACGATGGCGCCGGCGTAAACGGTGACGGCAACCTTCGTGAACACGTAGGCGATCAGCGAGACGATCGAGAGGATCCAGCGGGTCTTGGCGTTGAAGCGCTTCTCGAGGAACTCAGGCATCGTGTAGACGCCTGAGCGGTAGTAGAAGGGCACGAAGACCCAGGCCAACACGATCATCAGCCAGGCGTGGAATTCCCAGTGGGCCTGGGCCATGCCGTTGTTGGCGCCGGAACCGGCGAGGCCGACGATGTGCTCGGAGCCGATGTTCGAGGCGAAGAGCGAACAGCCGACTACGAACCAGCTCACATGGCGGCCGGCGAGGAAGTAGTCTTCCGTTGTTTTTTGGAACTTGGAGGACCACCACACGATGCCGACGAGCAGCACGAAGTAGAGTCCGATGACGATCCAGTCGAATGGTTGCATAGGTGTTATGGGGGAAACTGAGACAGCGAGACTCCTAGGTCGGGGTCACTTCGTCGAGAACTTGTAGATGATAGTATTAGTATAGGTTTCGCCCGGGCGCAGGACGGTGCTCGGGAAGTTGGCGTGATTGGGGGAATCCGGGAAGTGCTGGGGCTCGAGGCAGAAGCCGGAACGCTTCTGGTAGACCTGGCCGTATTTGCCGGTGATGGTGCCGTCGAGGAAGTTGCCGGCGTAGAACTGCACGGCGGGCTCGGTGGAGGAGACTTCCATGACGATGCCGGAGACGGGCGACTCGACGCGGGCGTGCAGGCACAGCTCGCGGGGCTGGGGCGG
>CAZXHR010000108.1:10869-14708 GCA_964640465.1 uncultured Opitutaceae bacterium | reverse complement strand
GATTTACTCTTTAACGGTGCTGTAGTCGTACCCGGCGATCAAAAAGACGCCGGCAGACGCAATACCCTAACGACTTCGTGACCGATTCGGGCGCCATCGAAAGTGCTGCATCAGACACCCACAGTCACCCAACTTTCCGATGCGCACAGTTGCCGAAACCCACGTGAAACCCGAGCATTTCCAGCCAGATTTCGCGCAACCGCGCGTGCATTTCCACATCCGCCGGCGGGGTTCCTCGGCCGCCCGAACACCAACTACACCACAAAAAGACCGTCGTTCCGGACCATGATTACGATGTAAGCCGTGCGACCAACTCCCCAACCCGGGGCAAGAGTAGCTCTGCCGAACGACCAGCGCCGAGCACGGCAAACTCCTGCGGGCAATACCCCTCCCCCGCAATTCGGCGGCAAAGCGGCGCGAGCGCCCGGCTCAACTCGATGGATTGGAGATCGGCCGAGTAGGCCGCGAACGCCGGCGATGCGATCAGGTCATGGAAGCGCCGGATGAGCGTGAACAGGACGGCCCACGGCACCCATTGCGGAAATTCGGCGGAGCCGTCCGGCGACCAGATCAGCAGAAAACGCCAGTGCTCGCGGGGAGCGATGAAGCGTTTCTCGCGACCGTCGCGGTTGGCAAAGACGTGGCCGGAGACCTCGAGTTCGTTGAGGACGTTCTGCACGGAGCCGCGGAAGTAGCCGGTCTCGCGGGCGATCTGCGCGGGATTTCCGGACTCGTGCGCGAGCAGCCACGCCATGACCTCCACGCGCGACTGCATGCCGAAGAGCGCCCGCAGTTGCAGCAGGAACGCGCCCGGTTGGTTGGTGCGCGGCGGTTTGCTGAGTCCGCGTAACTCGACCGGCGTGCGCAGCCAGCCCCAGCGACGGAAGATGTCGTCCGTACGGTTCGGCGACGGGAGATGCGGAAACAACGGCGCCGGCTGGTCCACCTGCGGCGGTTTCTTCGTGAAGCCCTTCCACTTCGAGTGCGCGGAGCGCAGCGTCAGATGCTCCGCCAAGGCGCCGAGCACCGTGACATCACCGAGCCCGAGCTCGCGTTGGAGGCGCGCCATCCGGAGCAGGTTGATCCAGTCGCCGTTCTGCTGGAGCCAGTCGGCGATCTCGTCGAAGAGCCGCGCGTCGTGGCGCGCGAACACCGTCGAGACCAGCAGCAACGCCTCCGGATCGACGGCGGCATTGCCGCCCGGGGCGACGTGCCCGGCCACGCCGAGCACCGACCACTGCCGCCAGAGCAGGTCGACGACGGACCGCCGCAGATCCTCGCTAGAGCTGGGCAACGAGTTCGCCATAGCCGAGGTGTTTGAGCATTACGCCGAGGAGGAGCCGGTAACCGTCGGATGGATCCTGCGTGCGCGACCACTTGGCGGCGTCGAGCAACTCGTCCGCCGTGGGCTGCAAATCGAGGAGGTCCTGCAGATGCTTCCCGCCATCACGGTCGACGGCAGCGTGGAGTTTCAGGAAGATCTGATCCCGCCGGCTGGTGAAGCTGATGAGGAGGCGCGACCCATAGCTCTCCGTGGTGAGCCGCGATTGCAGGCCCTCCGGCAGGCCGCATCGAAACAACGTTTCATCAGCAACCTGGTCGTTGAGCCAGTCGCGCGGCAGATCGAGTTGCGCGCCAACGTCGTCGGCCGCCACCCGGAGCCAGTCGGGCAACGGACGCGGCGTGACCAGCCGATTCGCCTCGATCCGGGCGAGGATGTCGACGTCCTGCGTCGTCGTCCGGCTCACCAAGCCGAGGGCGAGCAACGACGAGCCGCCGCAGACAACGAAGTGCTGCGCCGGGTGGTTCCGCGCTGCCAGTAACTCCGCCAGCAGGCCGAGGGCGCGATCCAGTGAATCTGGAGTGATCTGCGGCATGATGTATACTTAAAGTAATCATTTTGATTATTTCAAGTATGTTCTCGGCGGGCCTGTTTCTGCGCTCGTCGCATTCCGTCCCGCGCGTTCCGAAAACTGAGCCCACGGCCCTGCCCCGGCCTTAACACAATCGGGGCCGCCCCATCAGACGGGCAACGTCCGCGGCTCGGCTTCTCATCCCAATTGTTCGATCGTCCCCATCGGGATGAACACGCGGGACGCCGAATCCCCCAAGCGTGCGAACCCGAAACGGAGATAGAAGGCCAAGGCCGCATCGTCCTTCGCATCGGCCACGACAGCCATCGCAGCGATCTGCTTGGAATGAACGAGCGCTCTTTTGAGCGCATCCACCAGCAATAGTTCGCCGACGCCGCGTCCCTTGAACTCGATGCTGCGCGCCAATCGCCCGATCAAGATCGCCGGCAAATCCGGGTAACGAGGCATCTTCGACACCAGCTTGGGAGGCAGGTCGCTCAGGGCGACGACGAACGCGGACAGGGTGTAGTACCCGACGATGACGTTCGGGGCCGCCTCCTCGACCATCACGGACGGAGCCGCCACACCGCGCTCAGCGTCCTTCCGCGCGAAATCCCGGAGGTAGCGGTCGAGCACCGCAGCACCACACTGAAACCCAGCGCGGTCGTGGCTTCTGGTCAGCGGTTCGAAGCGGTAAGCCGTCATGCAGCAGTTTCGTGGGCGTGCCGGGCCGCGGCAGCGCGCAGCGCCTTGTTGGGCGCGGGCGCGGACAGCAGCGTCTCGACGAAGCGCACCGAAGCTTCCTGTCCGAGTTGGGCGCGTTGGTGCCGTTCGATCGTGCTCTCCGCCGCCTCCTGCAGCGCTTGGATCATGAAACTGGTGACGGTATGCCCAGCCAACGCCGCGGCGGTTTCGAGCGAGGTTTTCAACCGCGGGGACACGCGGGCTTCCAGCCGCGCGATAGTCGCGACGCCGGAAAGCGTCGCCCGAGCCGCCGTCTTCTTGGCTCGCGCCGGTTTCGTCTGAACTTCCATTCCCGGATGATCCGGCATTTTGCCGTACAATGCAACATCGAAGCAGAACTCGCCCTTTTCGCCTTCGGGGATCTGCGAAAGTGCCTGCTTGGCGTGCCAACGCCACAACCCGCACCCGTCTCATTCCTCCAGCCCGACCTGTCAGCAAACCTGTCAGTGAATTCCCCGTTTTTGGCAGTTCCGAGTTCTTCCGGAGTTCTGCCAAATCGTGGTTGAGTCAGAGTCGATAGTTGCGCAACTTGCTCCTGTTCCGGCTCTTGTATCAGCCGATTCCGGCCAGCGCCTCCAAGCTTTTCCTCATGGGAACGGCCAAGTGGACCTTCACGGGGGCAAATGTTCGATGCTTGCTGCTCCGGCACATTCCCCAGCACTTGCGCAGCTCCAGTACGGAAGCCGACGTGTTCGGCATCCCGCCGCATGAAAACAGCCGGACAAAGGCGTAGCCTCTGGCTTAGCAACGCCAAACAGCGAGACCGGAGCAGCGGCAGCACCTGAAGCGAGCGATGTGCCGTCAGCTTATGGCTATGGAAGCCTCAAAACTGCGGTTTGCGACGTCTGGGGAACTCAATCCCGCAGCACGTTCCTGCCGCCGGCAAATGGTGGGCGATACAGGACTCGAACCTGTGACCCCCTGCGTGTGATGCAGGTGCTCTAACCAACTGAGCTAATCGCCCGTGAGGGAGTGCAGGAAAACGCATATTCCACGGACGAAATCCACCAAAATCTTCGCAGCATTCACACTCGCTCGCACACCTGCGTGATTTGCCGGTCCGCCCGCCAAGTACGGCTCCATCCGAGCGTCCGAGATCACGCGCCACGACTGCTGCCGCCTTGCAACCTGGCAGCAGTAAGGCCACTCGGCCCGTGCACGCCGGGGGGGGGGGGGGTTGGCCGCAATGGCCCCCGGGGGAGTTGGCCCCCCCGGCCGAGGGGCCCACGGGGCCGCACCCCC
>CAZXHR010000108.1:0-10859 GCA_964640465.1 uncultured Opitutaceae bacterium | reverse complement strand
GGGGGGGGGATTCGCCTCATTCGCCACCGTGCAGATTGCGCCGCCCGGCAAGGGTACCAACGTGCCGCAACCAGCCACAGCCATGATGATCAGCAACTACCACCTCGCCTTTGCGCACGCCGGCACCACTTCTCAGGGACAATGCGGAGCTCGCCGCCACACAACGCACTCGCAACGCCGCCACCCAGTTCCAGGCGACTGCCGGCGGAACGGAGCAAACCGAACGCAGCGAAAACGACCGGGACCGCGACGACGCAACGAAACAGGCGATGCGTCAGGGGCTCGGCAACACCGTCGGAACCAACCTCAACGTGAAGGCCTGACCCGCGCCTTCGTCGCCCCTGCACCACGCGGCGCTCACCGGCGTGCCGGTACAGTCTTGCAGCGCTTCGGGTAGAGCGCGCGACAGATCTCGCACCCCGTGCCGTCGCAACCGCGCGCCGTGCAATGCTCACGGCCATAATAGATGAGCCGCAGGTGTAGCGCATTCCATTGCTCGCAGGGGAATAGCGCCTTCAGGTCCCGCTCCGTGCGCTCCACGCTGCGCCCGTCGCTAAGCCCCCAGCGCTGTGCCAAGCGGTGGATGTGCGTGTCGACAGGGAACGCCGGCTCGCCGAACGCCTGAGCCATCACCACCGAAGCCGTCTTGTGCCCCACACCTGGCAACGATTCCAGCGCCGCCCAGTCCCGCGGCACTTTGGCACCGTGCTGCGTCACCAGGATCTCGGACAGCGCGCGGATCGCCCTCGCCTTCTGTGGCGCCAACCCGCACGGGCGCACGATCGCCTCGATCTCCGCAACCGGCACCCGCGCCATCGCCGTCGCATCGGCCGCCCGAGCGAAGAGCGCCGGCGTGACCTGATTGACGCGCTTGTCCGTGCACTGCGCCGACAGCAACACGGCGACTAGCAGCGTGTACGGGTCGCAGTGCGCGAGCGGAATCGGCGGCGCCGGATAGAGCTCGGCCAAGCGGCGGGCGACATACTCGGCACGCTGTTCTCGGTTCATCACTCCAGAGAAACGCCTAGTTGCCGCCCCGCAAGCCCCACACTTTGGCGGAGGTCGTTGCCTCATATGCCTCGGTAGCCGTTGCGACTGCTCCGGTCCGTCGCACAGTCTTCGCAACCCCACTTCGCCATGACTGTCTCCAACGCCGCCGCCACGCTTCAACAAACGCAGAATACCCAGCGCACCGATGCGGCAAAAGCCCGACAGGCACGATTAGAACTGGCGCAAGCCCGCGACAAGGAACGCAGCGCCGCGGCCCGCAGCGATCGCGCGATCCAAAGCCGGCAGGCCGTCGAGGTCGTCCAGGAGCGCCGGTCACAGTATCACAGCGACTCGAAGATCGGGGCCACGCTGGACGTGAAGGTCTAGCGGTCGGCGGCAACGGCGCACCGGCGCCGATCACACGCCGCCTGCGCGCTGCGCCTGCTCCCACTCCTCCGCGAAACGCTGCGCCAGCCGCGCCAGCGCCGCCTGCACGTTCTCCGCCTTGGCGGTTACGCCGCCGGTCTGCTCGGCCCACGTCACGGCGGGCACCGTCACCAAAGTCCGGTGCGGCCGCACCGGTTTGAGCGGTTCGCGCAGTTGCAGGTCGACGATGAAGAAGTAGCTCGTCTTGCCGGCAAGGCTCACGTTGGCAGTGATCTCCAGCACAGGAGCCGAGGGCGTACGCTCGAGCATGGGCGGAGGAATCACTTTCACGCCGACGGGCTCGATGGCTTCGCGCACTGTCGCGATCAGCGCCGTCTCGGTCAGGCCGAGCTTGGCCCCATCGGACGAGAGGCCTCGCACCGCCACGCCGACGGCGGGCAAGTTCTGCAGCACGCTCAGATCGGCATCCTGCGCGGCAGCGACCAGCACGGCGCACAGGCACCAGAGAAGGATTGGGCGGAAATAGCGCATGGGAAACACAGCGGAGGGCGGACCAGAATCAGGGAGTCTCAGGCACGAGCCAGTCGAGCTGGCCGGCGGCGCCGGCATCCAGCGCTAGCACGCGCTCCATGTATTCGATCAGTGGGCGGACCTCGGCGTCGAACTGCCAGGGAGGGTTGAGAATCGCCATGCCACAGCCGCCCATGCCGGCCGCAGCGGACTCGCCATGCACGCGCAACTCGACCGTGAGCACCGGTGCGAGGTGTTTCTCGCGCAGTGCCAGAAACAACGGGGCAGTCGCGGCGCGGTCGGTGAGCGGATACCAAATGGCGAACACCGCAGCCGGGCTGCGGCGCAGCCCCTCCTCGACCGCGGCGGACACCCGCTTCATCTCGTCGGCCGCCTCGAACGGCGGATCGATCAGGACCAGCGCGCGCCGCTCCAATGGCGGCAGCATCGCACGCGGCGCGCCGTAGCCGTCGATCCGGTGCACTCGGCACTTGCGCGCGCCTGCGCACTCGCGTTCGAGAGCGTCGGCCTCCTCGGGCTGGAGTTCGCAGAAAGCGCAGCGGTCGTCGGGACGGAGCATCTGCAAGGCGAGCGCCGGGGAACCGGGATAGTAGCGCAGCGTTTCCGCACCAGCACCGCAGGAGCGGTTGTACTCGCGCACCGCCGCCACGTAGTCGGCAATCGGAGCCGGGAGATCGGCCGCCGCCCAGAGCCGGCCGATGCCATCGGGCCATTCGGGCGCCCGCCCGCCGAGATCGGCCCGGGCGAGATCGTACCGGCCGCGGCCGGCGTGGGTGTCGAGGAACAGGAACGGCTTCGGCTTGCGCTGCATGGCGCGAATCAGCTCGCGCAGCAGCACATGCTTGAGGACGTCGGCAAAGTTGCCCGCGTGAAACGCGTGCCGGTAGTTCATTGCAGTGCGCAACCCGGCGGCACCGGTATCTTCACGACGACTTTGCGCACGAGCACCGGCGACGCCTCGGCCAGTCGCAGGCAGGGCATGTGGCCGTCGGGCGGGAAGAAGATCGCCAGATCGCCCGGCACCATGCGCAACCGCGAGGTGAAGTCGCTGTCGGCGTATTTCACCAGGTCCTTGTCGGGCACGTAATCAACGGTCACGCGCAGCCGGTCGATGCCGGCCACCTCGATGGACTCCTCGCCCTCGACGAGCGCCTGCACATCGATGTAGCGGCGGTGGGACTCGAAGAAACAGTCGCCGCGGGTACGGGAGCGGTAGGCCGATCCCATCGCATAGACCCCGTTGCGAAGCTCCAGCCGGCATGTCTCTCCCTCTGCCAAGGCCAGCATGCGGGAGTGCTCGGCGGTGCCTTTGGTGAAGCAATGCCTCAGGCATTCGAAGGCTTCCGCAAACAGCGGAAGCTCTCGGAACAGTTCGGAAAGATCACCGTAGGAACCGAAGACGGCCATGGTGCCTGTGACGTTCCGGCGCGGCGGCGCGGGCTCAAGCAAAATCCGGAAAACGGCAGCGTGCGGCGGCTCCGCCGAAACTTTCGCTCGCCCGCCCCCGCACGCTTTGCTGAGAGTGCGGACACATGAACGTCGAGATCGGCTACTGGAAACGCACGGAAGACGGCCACAAGTTTCAGGTGCGGCTGCGCATCTTCGGCGGCAACCTCATCTGGGAATGCCAGCCTGCCCGCTTCCAGTCGTGGGAACCCTACCTCACGCCCGACGACGACGACTGGAACAAAGTCATCGCCGAGGCCAACAAGCGAGAGCCACGCCGCATCATCCACGACAAGATGCTCGCCCTGATCCGCCGCCGCGGCCGCCCGCACGGCGCGGCCGAGACCTGAAGCGGCAGCCGCCCGTCCTGCACTCGGAAAGCAAACACGCGATAGGCCACGGTGCGAAGCATCTGCCTGTTCGGATTTCGAGAGGAACTTGTTGGTAGGGCGCGAAACGCACCAGTGAGCCTTCCGCGGCAGCGCTGGAGGGGAAGGAAGAGTGACCTGGAGAAATCGGCCGCCGTGCCGTCGAAACCCCGATTCCACAGGTATGCATGGCTGGGGCCGCAGGTACGGAGGCCTGTATCACGGTTCGGAACATCGATAACGCAGACGACCGAGGCGATTCGCGCTCAAAACAGAACGGGCCTCGACACGGTTCGCCGCCGTGCTGAACATTCCCGGATGCGTTTCGTCGGTTATCTGCTCGCCGCCCTGTTCGTCCTCGGTCCCGCCTGTGCCCAAGCGCCGGCGACTCCGCCTGCCACGGGCACCACGCCCGCCCAGCAGCCCGCCGCGGCCGGCACAGGGCACCGGCTCACCTTGGGCGAGACCGTCGTGCTCGGGCTGGTCGAGGGCATCACCGAGTTTCTCCCGGTCTCCTCCACCGGGCACCTGATCGTCGCCAACCATTTCCTCGGACTCGACGACGAGCGCCAGCTCACCGACGCCACCGGCCGACCCCGCTGGATCAAGCCCCCGTCCGCCAAACACCCGCAGGGCCAGCCGCTCACCGTGAAGGCGGCCGCCGACACCTATACCGTCATCATCCAGATCGGAGGCATCGCGGCGGTCGTGGTGCTTTATTGGAGCCAGTTGTGGAACGTCGCCCTCGGCGCCTGCGGCATGGACCGCGAGGGGGCCCGGCTGCTGCGCAACATCGTGCTGGGCGTGCTGCCGGCGGTCGTCTTCGGTCTCACTCTGGACGACTGGATCGAGGCAAAGTTGTTTGGAAACTGGCCTGTGATCGTCGCCCTCGTCGCGGGAGCGGTGCTCATGTTCTACGTCGATTTCCGCAGGAGAAGCTCGCAGTGGCACAGCACCAACGGTCGCAAGCCCTCCGAACTGCGCCCGAGCGAGGCGCTCTTCGTCGGCGGGCTCCAATGCATCGCGATGTGGCCGGGCACAAGCCGCTCGATGATGACCATCGTCGGCGGCTACGTCGTCGGCCTGAAGCCGGCCCAGGCCGCTGAGTTCAGCTTCCTGCTCGGGCTGCCCACCCTCGCCGGGGCCGCACTCCTGAGAGGCTACAAGTCCGGCCCGGCCATGCTCGAGGTGTTCGGCTGGACGCCGGTCCTGGTCGGCATCCTCGTGGCATTCGTATCCGCCGCGTTGGCGATCAAGTTTCTCGTCGCCGCCCTCACCCGCTTCGGACTCACGCCGTTCGCCATCTACCGCCTCATCGTCGCGCTGGCGCTGCTCTTGGCGTTCACAGCGTGAACTGCACCTTCATCCCTCGCCTCTCGCGGTTTTTGAACGCATTGCGCCCTCGCGCGTCCCTTCGGTGAACAGTAGATCGGTTTCTCGCCGAGTCCCTGCTTGACCCGCCCACCCCCCGATCTTTACTCGCACCCCTTCTGCACCCGGGACGCCTTGTTCTGCGGCCGCAGCACCGACCCAAATTCATCATGGCCAATCCGAAACGTAAACAGTCCAAGCGCCGCAGCGCCCTCCGTCGCGCCGCCAATGCCTTCAAGGCTCCTCAATTCGCCCGCGACGCCGACGGCGCCCTCGTCCGTCCGCACCGCGTCAACCCGAAGACCGGGATGTACCGCGGCCGCCAAGTGCTCGACGTCGAAGTCTGACGGTAACACCCCGTCCGGCCCCACGCCGTCCTGCACGCGATGAGCGACTCATCCCCCTCCACCGGTAGCATCGCGGTGGACGCCATGGGGGGCGACCTCGGTCCAGCCGAGGTCGTCGCCGCATTGCAGCTTGCTCTCGATGCTTTCCCCGATCTGAGCCCAGTCATCCTTGTTGGTGACGAGGCTCAGTTGCGTCCGCTTCTCGCCAAGGCAGGTCTCGCGCAGCATCCGAAAATCACGCTCCAGCATGCCTCCGAAGTTGTGAGTATGGAGGACGACGTGATGACCGCCATCCGTCGCAAGAAGGACGCCTCGATGCTCCGCGCGATGGATCTGGTCAAGGAAGGCACCGCCTCAGCAGTCGTTAGCACCGGCAACACCAAGATTCTGGTGGCTGCAGGCACGCTCAAGCTGCGCACACTCGACGGCGTCGAACGCCCCGCCCTCGCCCCCGTCATCCCCTGCGAGAACGGCCACCTCATTCTCATCGATGGCGGCGCCAATCCCGACGCCACCTCTCGCCACCTCGTCCACAACGCCATCCTCGGCACCCACTACTGCCGCGTCGAGCTCGGCGTCCAGAGCCCCCGCGTCGGCCTGCTCACCATCGGCACCGAGGAAGGCAAGGGCAACGCCCTCATCAACGAGACGCACGAAGCCCTCAAGTCCATCGGTTCACTCATCAACTACGTCGGCCCGATCGAAGGCTTCCAGGTCTTCCGCAACGAGGTCGACGTCGTCGTTTGCGACGGTTTCACCGGCAACATCTGTCTCAAGACTTGGGAGTCGCTGGTGAAGTTCGTCAGCCGCGAGCTCAAGACCCTATTCAAGGCCAACCCGCTGCGCATGCTCGCCGCCCTCCTCGGCAAGGGCGCACTCACCGGACTCAAGCACCGCATCCAGCCCGAGCGTTTCGGCGGCGCCCCGCTGCTCGGCCTGCGCGGTTGCGTCATCAAGGCCCACGGCTCCGCCAACCGCTACGCGATGATGAACGCCATCCACGACGCCAGCGAGTTCCTCCGTACCGACCTCGTCCACCACATCGAGTCCGATATTGCCACCGCCAATACTCTGCTGGGCAAACCCAACGCCTAGGATCGGCGAGTTCCCTCGCATCCCACTCGCGCGCTCCATACCCTTCAACACTGCATGAACCCTGTCGGCCAATCAGTTGTCATCCTCGGAACCGGCTCCTACGCCCCTGAGCGCATCCTCAACAACGAGGAGCTCTCCCGCATCGTCGATACCAACGACGAGTGGATCGTCTCCCGCTCCGGCATCCGCGAGCGTCACGTGGCCGCCCCCGGCGAAGCCACATCCGACCTCGCCCTGAAGGCAGCCCAAGCCGCCCTCGCCAGCGCCGGGCTCACCACGGCAGACATCGACCTGCTCATCGTCGCCACCTGCACGCCCGACTCGCCACTCCCCTCGGCCTCGACTGTCCTGCACAAGAAACTCGGGCTCGGCCCCTGCGCCTGCTTCGACCTCGTCGCCGCCTGCAGCGGCTTCCTGTACAACCTCGAGGTCGCCAGCGCCATGATCGCTTCAGGCCGCTACCGCCACGCCTTGGTCGTCGGCGCCGACAAGCTCACCTCCATCACCGACTACCAGGACCGCACCACCTGCGTGCTCTTCGGCGACGGCGCTGGCGCCGTCGTCCTCGGCATGCGCCCCGGCACCGGTACGGGCATCATCGGCACCAAGCTCTATGCCGACGGCAACGCCGGCGACCTCATCAAGATCATCTCCGGCGGTTCCCGCAGCCCCGCCTCGGCCGAGACCGTCGCCCGCCGCGAGCACTACCTGCAGATGCGCGGCAAGGAGGTCTTCAAGCTCGCCGTCACCGCAATGCAGGACGCCGCCGTTGAACTTTTGGAAAAAAGCGGTGTCTCCCCAGATCAGGTGAAACTGCTCATTCCCCACCAGGCCAACCAGCGCATCATCGACGCCATCGCTCAGCGCATGAAATTGCCGCCAGAGCGCGTGTTCATGAACCTGGAACGCTACGGGAACACTTCCGCCGCCTCCATTCCCATCGCCCTCGACGAAGCGGTCCGTACCGGCCGCGTCGTCACTGGGGACTACGTCCTGTTCGTCGCGTTCGGCGCCGGCTTGACGTGGGCATCCGCACTGATTCGCTGGTCCTAAAAATTATGCGCCACTCGCGCCTGCTCCGTACCCTCGGTCTGATCCTGATCGCTCTTCTGGCTCCGGTTTGGCTATACGCCGAGCTCGTCTGGACCCCCGGCACCGGCTGGCAGGTCGAGGGCGGCGCCGTCTCCGCCTTCACCGGCGAGGAAAGCCGTAACGCCCTCGATCTCATGAACCGGGCGCGGTCCGCCGAGGAGAACGGCCACTACCGGCGAGCTATCAAGCTCTACCGCCGGGTCATCAACACCTACGGCAAGTCGATCTACGGCCCCGAGGCCTGCAACCGCACCGCCCAGGTCCAGCTCATTTGCCGTCGACTCCCGAAGGCTTTCGATGCCTACCAGCAGATCATCTCCAACTACCCGAACTACGAGAAGTTCGATACGGTGATCGCCGAGCAGTACCGCATCGCCTCCGCCATTGCCGATGGCGCCCGTGGCCGCTGGTTCTGGGGCCTCTTCCCCGGCTTCCGGAAGCGCGAGTCCGCGATCGGCTACTTCGAGCTCGTCATCGCCAACGCCCCGTACAGCGACTACGCCCCGCTCGCCCTCATGCGCGTCGCCCAGCTGCACCGCCGCTTCAACAGCAAGATCGCGGCCCTCGACGCCCTCGACCGCATGATCAACTTCTACCCCAACAGCATCCTCACCCCCGATGCCTACCTGCGCATGGGACAAACCTTCCAGTCCCTGGTCGACGGCCCGCAGTACGACCAAGCCTCTGCCGTCGACGCGTCCACCTACTATCAGGATTACCTGATCCTCTACCCCAAGGAGCCCGATGTCGCCAAGGCCGAGAAAGGCCTCGACGAGATGAAGACCGAGCGCGCCCAGAGCAAAATCAAGATGGCGGAGTTCTACCACTTCAAGCGCCACAACTATGTTGCCGCGAAGATCTTCTACAACGAGGCCATCACCACCTATCCGAACTCGCCCGTCGCCCGTCTGGCCCGCGAACGCCTCGACAAGATCGCCCCGAAGATCGCCGCCCAGGAGGCCGAACTGGCCGCACGCGCCAGCAAGAACCCCGTCACACCCAAGCCGAAAAAGAAGAAGGTTCTCTGGCTCTTCTGAGCCGGATCGCCCCCCCGGGTATTCCCATGCGCTCCGTCGCCCGTCTCCTGCTCGTTACGACATTGCTCGGCAGCCTGACCGCATGCTCCCACTACCATATGGGAGCACCGGGCGCGCCGCTTGTCCAAACCGTCTTTGTCGAGCCTGCGACCAACGCCTCCTTCGCACCACAAGCCGGCCCGCTAGTCACCGACGCCGTTCGCCTCGCTATCGCCCGCGACGGCCGCATCGAGCTCGCATCCGTGTCGTCGGTCGCCGCGACCCTGCGCATCCATCTCGTCCGCTACGAACGCGAAGCTCTCGCCGCCCGCCGCGACGACACCGCCCTCGCCCGCAAGTTTGCTGCCAAGCTCACAGCCGAGATCACCCTCGTCGACGGCAGCGGCAAGACCCTCATCGACCGTCGCACCATCGAGGTTTCACGCGACGTCTTCGTCGATAGCGGGCTCCAGCCGACCGAGTACCAGACCATGCCGCTCCTCGCCGAGGCGCTCGCCAACGAGATCGCCCACGCGCTGCTCGACACCTGGTAAGCCGCGCCGCCCGCCGAGGCCATGCCCTCCCCCCTTCTCGCGCCTTCGTTGCTCGCCGGCGACCACGCCAACCTCGCCGCCAGCGCCGCTGAAGCCGCCGCTGCAGGTGCCAGCTGGCTGCACCTCGACATCATGGACGGGCATTTCGTGCCCAACCTCACCTTCGGTCCCGGCACCGCCGCCGCCCTGCGCAAGCACACGAAGCTCTTCCTCGACACCCACCTGATGCTCGACAACCCAGGCGCCTACATCGAGCCCTTCGCCCGCGCCGGAAGCGACCTGATCAGCATCCACGTCGAGCCCGCCTACGACCACGCCGCCGTTCTCGCCCGCATCCGGTCCTTGGGGAAGCAAAATGGCATCGTGCTCAATCCCGCCACGCCCGCCACAGCCGCCGAGCCCCTCCTCGACAAGATCGATCTCATGCTCCTCATGACCGTCCAGCCCGGCTTCGGCGGCCAGTCTTTCCGGCACGAAGTCCTCCCGAAGATCGAGCAAATCGCCCGCTGGCGCAGCAAGCGCGGGCTGGATTTCCGCATCGAGGTCGATGGCGGTGTCGACACGACCACCGCGCCCCTGTGCCGCGCCGCCGGTGCCGACACCTTCGTCGCCGGCACGGCCTTCTTCCGCGCCGCCGACCGCATCGCCTTCCGCCGCAGCATCGAGGGCTGAAGCCCTTCGCCGTCCGCCGGCGACCGATTAACCGCTTCCGGCTTTCCCTCGGCCCCGCGCAGTCTAGCCTGCGGCCAACATGGAACACTACGACTTCCACAAGGAATTCCGCGCCCTCTACGACAAGGCCGTGAAGCAGTATGCCTCCGGCAAGCGCACCTCCGACGACTTTTTCTCCAAGCACGAGATCGCCTTTCTCGCCGCCATCGGTTCCCGAGCCCAGGACCTCTTCGACTACGCCGAAGACGCCGCAAATTACGGCGAGCCCGACTTCGAGACCGCACTTCTAGTCCAATCCGTCCGCCGCAGCTACTTCCTGCTCGTCCAGAAGGGCGAACCCGCGAAAGTCATCCTCGACGAGTCCGCCCTCCCAGCTAAGACCGCCGCGATCCGTGGCATCGAGTGGCTGCCCCGACTGATGCCTAAAGCACGTGCCAAGCTCCGCGGCGAGCTCCCGACCTCGCTCATGTACGGCTGCGGTGGTGACCGTCGTTTCTTCAAACAGCACGACATCCATCCCGCCGAGTTCCTCCAGCTCGTCTGGCAGCTCGGCGACAACGACAAGGCCATCGTCGACTGGGTCGCCAAGCGCGCGAAACTCTGAACGCGTCCATACTCCTTCCCCACGTCCTGCTCGAAGACTCCGCCATACTCGTCTTCGACAAACCCTCGGCCTGCTTGTCGCCCCCGACCGCTGGGACAAGACCCGCGCCAATCTGATGGATGCCGTGCACGCCGCCCGCGGCGAACAGGTCAGTAACGTCCACCGGCTCAACGCCGACACACGCGGCGTGCTCCGCTGCGCGCAGACCCTCGACTCGCTGCGCCATCTCACCGCCCAATTCGAATCCCTCACAGTCGAGAAGCGCTATCTCGCCATCGTCGCCGGGTATCCTCCGATGCCGAACGATTCACCCTAAACGAAGCAGTTAGGGGGCTGCCGAAGCGGCGATCGCATCGGGACGTGGGAGGAATCGCGGGCGAACCGGC
>CAZXHR010000107.1:0-14758 GCA_964640465.1 uncultured Opitutaceae bacterium | reverse complement strand
CCGCTCAAGACCGAGCGCATCCCCAACGGCATCGACATCGTCTGCATCCGCGAGCTCACCGGCGGCATCTACTTCGGCAAGAAGGAGACCGTGACTCTCGAGAACGGTGAGACGCAGGCCTCCGATACGATGGTCTACAAGACCTCCGAGATCGAGCGCATCGCCGAGGTCGCCGCGATGACCGCCCGCGCCCGCGGCAAGAAGGTCTGCTCGGTCGACAAGGCCAACGTGCTCGAGACCTCCGTGCTCTGGCGCAAGACCGTCACCGCCTACTTCGCCAAGCACCATCCCGACCTCGCGCTCTCGCACATGTACGTCGACAACGCCGCCATGCAGCTCGCGCGCGATCCGAACCAGTTCGACGTGCTCTTCACCGAGAACATGTTCGGCGATATCCTCTCCGACGAGATGGCCGTCATCTGCGGCTCGCTCGGCATGATGAGCTCCGCCTCGCTCGGCACCGGGAAGAACCGCTTCGGCAAACCCTTCGGCCTCTTCGAGCCCGCCGGCGGCACCGCGCCCGACATCGCCGGCAAGGGCGTCGCCAATCCCTGCGCCCAGGTCCTCTCCGCCGCGCTCATGCTCCGCTACAGCTTCGGTCAGGACGCCCTCGCCACGAAGATCGAGGCCGCCGTCCGCAAGACCGTGACCGTCGACGGCGTGCGCACCGGCGACATCGCATTCGGCAAGACTCCGGTCGGCACCAAGGCGATGGCCGACGCGATCATCCGTAACCTCGGCTGATTGGCCGCTCGACGGAATCGCTCACACAGTCAGCTCCTCTATGAATACCCCGGCATTCCCCGCCGGGGTTTTTCGTTCTCTTAACCTCGCTTGTTCGTAGCGAGCACCGGCCACGTTCGAGGAAGCTCAGGCCTTCGTTCCAAGCACGCGTCGGATCGCCGCGAGCAGTTCGGGACTGGCACACGGCTTTGCCAAGGTCTCCCTCACACCGGCCTCCTCCAACTCGCGCCGTTTCTCCGGCTTGTCCAAGCCGCTGGTCGCGATGACAGCGACATCCGGCGCGATTGTCTTCAGGGCGCGTGTGAGTGCAATGCCGTCCATGCCCGGCATGAACACATCGGTCAGCACAAGGCGGAGCGCACCCGAGTGCTGCAACGCCAGTGCGAGCGCCGCATCGCCGTCGCCGACAGTCAGCACTTTGTAGCCACTCTTCTGCAACAGCACGGCGGTCGCCTCGCGAATTGTCGGCTCGTCGTCGACGATCAGGACTAGTTCCCCGTGACCGCACGCCTGTGTGTTCGTTGCCGGCGCCACAGTCTCCGCGACTCCGGGCAGAGCCGGCAGATATACCGTGAACCGGCTCCCATGCCCGCGCTCGCTGTAGACGCTCACATGCCCGCCGTGGCTGCGCACGATGCCCAGCACGGTCGAGAGTCCCAGTCCGGTGCCCTTGCCCGGAGCCTTGGTGGTGAAGAACGGCTCGAAGAGCCGGGCCTGGGTTTCCGGCGTCATACCTTCGCCCGTATCGGTCACGCCGAGGTACACGTAGGGGCCAGCCTTGAGGTTGACACACTGCGTGTGCCCTTCGTCGGGCAAATGCACGTTGCCGGCCGAGAGGATGAGCTGCCCGCCATCGGGCATCGCGTCGCGGGCGTTCACGCAGAGGTTCATGAGCACTTGGTGCAACTGGGTCGAGTTCGCCTCCACGGTCCAGAGGTCGGCGGCGACCTTGACCTCCAATTGGATCGTCTTGGGAAACGCCTCCCGCACGAGCGTCGCCATTTCTCGGATGATGTGGCGCGGCTGCAGCACGATCCGATCCCCCTCGGCTCCGCGACTGAAGGTGAGCAGTTGCTGGACGATCTCAGCGCCCCGACGCGCGCTCTGCTCGATCATCGACAGCAACGCCATGTCCTCTGCGCTCGACTCGTCCTTGAGGATGCCCGTGGACATGAGGATCGGGGTGAGGATGTTGTTGAGATCGTGCGCGACGCCGTCGCCAGCGCGCCCACCGCCTCAAGCCGCTGCGTGCGCAGGAACTGCGCCTCCATCCGCTTCTTCTCCGTGATGTCCTCGGCCACGCCGACTATGCGAACCAGAGCGCCGCCGGTGTCGCGCACGGGGAAGGCGCGGTCGTGTATCCAGCGAACCTCGCCGTCGGGCCGTACGATCCGGTAGGTCTCGTCGTAGTCACCGGCAGGTTGCTTTATGGCGGCGGCCTCGGCTACGCGTTCGCGATCCTCCTCATGCACGGCGTCCAGCCACGCCTTCGGGTTGGCGTAGAGGCTCTCGCAAGGAAGCCCCCAGATCCGCTCATAGGCCGAGCTCACGTAGAGCATCCGCGTTTTCGCCGGATCGGTAAGCCAGAACACCTCATTGATCGCCTCTGCCATCTCGCGGAGCTTGGCCTCGCTCTCGCGCAGCGCCGCTGTCGCCTCGTAGAGCTCGGTGACGTCCTGAAACGCCCCGCGTACCCGCACGACCTTGTCGCCCTCCACAATCGGGTATCCGATCGTGCGCACCCATTTGTGCACACCGGCGGCAGTGACCAGTTCGAGCACCAGATCGTAGGACTGGCGTTGCTCCACCGCGGCCTTCAGCGCCGCTTCGATCCGCCGCCGCGACTCCCCGCCGTAGAAGCTCACCCCTCGGCTCAACGAGGTCTTGTCCGCCGGTTCGAGTCCGTGGATGCGCGCCACCTCGTCGGTCCAGATCCCCTCGCCCGTAGCCGGGTCGAAGCTCCATCCACCGACCTTCGCGATCTCGCTGGTTTCGCGGAGCACCGTCTCCTGCAACCGCAGCTGCTCGTGTGCGAGTTTCTGCGCGGTGATATCGTGAGCGAAGACCAGCGAACCGTCCGTGTCATCGACGCGAAACGGCACCCCCGTCACTTCCGCATCGACCACCGTCCCGTCGCAGCGCACGAGGTGCTCCTCGGTCGCCGGCACGACACGCCGTTCCAGGTTCAACCGTCTGATGCGCTCCTGCACCGCGGGATGGTCGGCCGGATGGAATCGGTCGATCACCGGCTGCCCCACCAACTCGGCTGCGGACTTCGCGCCGAACAAGGCCAGCGCTGCCGCGTTGAGATAGGCGAACCGACCGTCCGCCTGCAGAAAGATCGCCAAAGGCGCCCCCTCGACGACCGAGCGGAATCGCGCTTCGCTCTCGCGCAACCGCGCCTCCGCCATGATCCGCTCGGTGATATCCTCGGAGAAGATCACGATTCCGCCGATCTCGTTCTTGGCATCCATCCAGGGCCGAGCCTCCCAGCGCAACCACTGCACGCGTCCATCGGCGCGGGTGAACGGATCGGCCTTGGCGGAGAGGACCTCACCCGCGAGGCACCGGCGGTGGATTTCCTTCACTGCCTCCGGGATCTCGGGCAACACCTCGTAGTGGGACTCGCCGATCACATTCCGACCGGAAAGCTGGTAGTCGGCCAACCACCGCCGGCTGACCGCAATGTAGCGCATCTGTCGGTCGAACATCGCCAACGCTGCCGGCGCATGCTCGATGAACAGGCGCTGCCGCGCTTCCACCGTGGCCAACGCCTCCGCCGCCCGCTGCCGCGCCTCGGCCTCGGTCGAACTCCGGAGCAGTTGTTTCCGCAACGCGAAGTACAGCAACGACGCCGTCACGAGCACGAACAGCCACCCCTTCGAGATCGACAGCCACTCGATCACATGGGGATCGGAGGTCAGCAGCATCACTGCACGATCCGACAGCGCTATCCACAGCGCCGCCGCGATCAGATAGGTCAATGCCGTGCGGCGCGCCACCCCGCGCAATTGCCAGGCCACAGTCGTACTCGTGGTGGTTTCAGGCGCGGCGCTCATGGGGGGGGCGAGTTACTTGTACCCAATAGGTTGCGGCGCGCAATTGCCGCCCGAACATTACCCGACACTCTGGCGCGCCCGGCGTTTCCACCACCGCGACGTGTACGCTTCCGCCCCGAAAGAAATCCTTTCCCCCGCCGCAGCGCTCCGTTTTGCTCGCCCACTTCCGCGCCAGCGTCCCGGCGGTTTCCGCCGCCCCCACGCCGCGCACTCCTCGCTACCGTTTCGCAACTTCCGCCTCCGCCTTCTTTCTCCTCGCTACTCACTCCCCGCTCCTCGCTACTTTCCGCCGTCATGACCTCCGCCGAGATCCGCCAGTCCTTCCTCGATTTCTTCCACCAGCAGCAGCACACCGTCGTGCCATCCTCCTCGCTGCTCCCCGACTCGCCCGGACTGCTCTTCACCAACGCCGGCATGAACCAGTTCGTGCCCATCTTCCTCGGCGACAAGAAGCCCAACGTTTCCACCTGGGCCGGCGTCCGCCCCGCCCGCGACAACCGCGCCTGCGACACGCAGAAATGCATCCGCGCCGGCGGCAAGCACAACGACCTCGAGGACGTCGGCTGGGATACCTACCACCACACGATGTTCGAGCTGCTGGGCAACTGGTCCTTCGGCGACTACTTCAAGAAAGAGACGCTCACCTGGGGCTGGACCCTCCTCACCCAGGTCTGGGGCATTCCCGCCAAGCGCCTCTTCGCCACCGTCTACTCGCCCAACAAGGCCAAGGGCGACCCCTCCGAATTCGACCAGGAAGCCTACGATGTCTGGGTCGGCCTCTTCCGCGCCGCCGGCCTCGACCCCGCCGTCCACATCGTCAACGGCAACAAGAAGGACAACTTCTGGATGATGGGCGACACCGGCCCCTGCGGCCCGTGCTCGGAGATCCATTTCAACCTCCTACCCTCCGACGACGAGGCCGCCGGCCGCGCGCTGGTCAACTCCAGCTCCTCCCGCTGCATCGAGATCTGGAACCACGTCTTCATCCAGTTCAACGCCAACGCCGACGGCACCTTCGCCCCCCTCGCCGCCAAGCACGTCGACACCGGCATGGGCTTCGAGCGCGTCGCCGGCATCTACGCCACGACGAACGGCTTCAAAGACTTCTCCGCCGAGCCCTCCAACTACAACGCCGACGTCTTCACCGCGCTCTTCGACGTCATCGCCCAGCTCTCCGGCAAGACCTACAAGCGCACCGTCCCCCAGTCCCGCGAGAAGGTCTCCGAGCAGGAGAAGACCGACATCGCCTTCCGCGTCCTCGCCGACCACGCGCGCTGCGTCTCCTGCGCCATCGCCGACGGCATCCTGCCCGGCAACGAAGGCCGCAACTATGTCATCCGCCGAATCCTCCGCCGCGGCATCCTCTACGGACGCAAGGACCTCGGCCTGCACGTCGGTTTCTTCGAAAAACTTGTCGCCGCCGTCGTCGCCTCGCTCGGCTCCGTCTTCCCCGAGCTCAAGAGCCAGCAGAACATCATCGAGCGCGTCGTCCGCTCCGAGGAGGAATCCTTCGGCCGCACGCTGGACCGAGGGCTGCAGCTCTTCGCCGCCAAACTCGGAAAATCGCATACCGTTTCCGGCGAAATCGCCTTCGAACTCTACGACACCTACGGCTTCCCGCTCGATATGACCGAGCTGCTCGCCGCCGAACGCGGCTTGAAGGTCGACGTCGCCGGCTTCGAAACCGAGATGGAGAAACAGCGCGAGCGCGCCCGCGCCGCGCAGAAGAAGGAGATCGTCGTCGCCGCCACCGAGGGCAGCGAGACCGTCGAGCACAATCCGACTGTTTTCCTCGGCTACTCCGAGCTGAGCGCCGAGGCGCAGTTGCTCGAAGTCGTCCGCACCGAGAAGGACACGTTCCTCGTTTTCGACCGCACTCCGTTCTACGCAGAGATGGGCGGCCAGGCGGGCGACACGGGCACGGCGACCATCGACGGCCACGCGTTCCAGATCGTCGATACGATCAAGGACAAGTCGGGCCGCGTGCTCCACAAGCTTGCCTCCGATTCGAAACAGGTCCCGGCCAACGCTTCCGGCACCACCGTCAATCTTGAAGTCGACGCCGCCCGTCGCCGCGCTGTCACCCGCCACCACACCGCCGAGCACCTCATCCACTGGGCGCTCCGCAAGGTGCTCGGCACCCACGTCCGTCAGGCCGGCACGTCGAAGACGCCCGACCGCATGCGCTTCGACTTTGCCCACTTCGAAGCGCTCACCCCCGAGCAGATCCGCCAGGTCGAGCAGCTCGTCAACGAGCGCATCCTCGACAACGCCCTCGTCGACACCTTCGAGACCGAGTTCGACAAGAAGCCCGAGGGCACCCTCGCCTTCTTCGGCGAGAAGTACGGCAAGACCGTCCGCGTCGTCGACATCGGCGGCTACAGCCGCGAGCTCTGCGGCGGCACCCACGTTTCCACCACGGGCGAGATCGGCCTCATCAAGATCGTCGCCGAGATGGCCATCGCCGCCGGGACCCGACGCCTCGAGGTCGTCGCCGGCCAGGCCGCGCTCGACCATATCGCCGCCCACGAGGCCGCGCTCTCCGCCGTGAGCCACGCCCTCTCCGCCGGCCCGGCCGATGTCGCCAAGAAGCTCGACGCCCTGCTCGCGCAGAAGGCCGAACTCGAGAAGAAGCTCAAGGCCTTCGAGCAGAAAGCCGCCGCCGGCATCGCCGACGAACTCGCCGCCAAGGCGGTCACCCAGGACGGCCTGAAGTTCGTCTCCGCTGTCGTCGCCGTCGACAGCCCCGACGCCCTCCGCGCCCTCGGCGCGCAGATTCTCGCCAAGCTCGGCGAAGGTGTCGTGCAGCTCGGCGCCGCCATCGGCGACAAAGCCTCCGTCGCCGCGTTCTGCTCCCCCGCCGCGATCAAGGCCGGCAAGCAGGCCGGCCAGATCGTCCGCGATCTCTGCACCAAGCTCGGCGGCAAAGGCGGCGGCAAGCCCGACTTCGCGATGGGCGGCGGCAAGGACACGGCAAAACTCGCCGAAGTCCTCGCCGGCTGAGTATCTGTAGGTAGGAGCCTGCTTGCAGGCGAACTTTCGGCCGGCTCAAAGCGAGCCGGCCTTTTCGTTACAAACGCCAAGATATGCCGTGTTTGACTCTGGCATCGCATGCCATACTCGATATGGCATGAAGATGACCATGCACATCGACGACGAGTTATTGGACCGCGTCATGAAGGCCTACGGCTGTGAATCCAAGACCGAGGCCGTCGAGATGGCCTTGAAGGAAATGGACCGTCGCGCGCGGTTGAAGGAGTATCTCAAGAACGGACTCGGATTGACCAAGGGCGAATTGGCCGAGGCCGTCGATCCGGCCTACGATCTCATGGCGTTGCGCGTGGCAGAACCCGCTGGCGAATATGGGAAACGGCGTACTCGTTGATAGCTCGGTCTACATCCACCTACTCCGGAAAGGCATCGACCCGATCGCCGCGTTTCTGGAGGAGTTCGGGCCACTGGATGTCGTCACCTGCGGCATCGTGAAGCTAGAGGTCGTTCGCGGCATCAAGACCCCCAAGGCGCGTGCCCATCTGGAGTCGTTTCTTTCCGTCTGTCAGTTCGTGCCGACAACGAACGCCCGTTACGACGAGGCCACCGAGCTCGCCTGGTCGCTCGATCGCAGCGGGCAGGTCATCCCGGCGACCGACATCCTCATCGCCGTGAGCGCGCTGCACGTAGGCGCCAGCGTGCTCACGCTCGACCAGCACTTCTCCGTGGTGCCCAGACTGAATATGGCAAAGGTGCCGGAGTCTTGGTTGTAGCGGCCTATCCGGTTCACGACCTCCGGGAATATGGCTCATTCCCAGTTGTCGCCAGTGTTCCGATGCCTACCGTCCGTGCCCGCGTGAGCAATCCAACCTCTTCCCATTCCGCACCGGCCTCCGATGCTGCGGCCCCGCAACTCATCATCAGCTCGATCGACGGCAAAGTCGGCACGCTGACCTTCAACCACGAGGATAAGCTGAACTGCCTCAGCCACCTCCTTATGGATCAGCTCATGGCCGGTCTGGCGAAGATGGAGAGCGATGGCGTCAACGTCATCGTTCTGCGCGCCCGCCGCGGCGTGAAGGTCTGGTCCGCCGGCCACGACATCAACGAGCTGCCCGAGCCCCGCCGCGATCCGCTCTCCTACGGCGATCCGCTGGAGACGCTCCTCCGCCATATCCAGGACTGCCCGGTGCCGGTCATCGCGATGGTCGAAGGCACGGTCTGGGGCGGCGCCTGCGATCTCTGCTGCTCGTGCGACATGGTCATCGCCACCGACGGATCCACCTTCGCTATGACGCCCGCCAAGATCGGCATCCCCTACAACGCCTCCGGCCTGATCCACTTCATCAACCACATCGGCGTGAACAAGGCCAAGGAGATGTTCTTCACCGCCCGCCCCACGCCCGTCACCGAAGCGTGGAACAACGGTTTCGTGAACCACCACGTACCCGCCCCCGACCTCGAGAAGTTCACCTACGATCTCGCCGGCCGTATCGCCAAGAACGCCCCGCTGGCAGTTCGCGCGATCAAGGCCCAGTTCCGCCTGCTCACCCGCGGCGCACTCCTCGATGCCGAGACCGCCGAGAAGATCCAAGCGATCCGCCGCAAGGTCTACGACAGCGCCGACTACGCCGAAGGCATCAAGTCCTTCAAAGAGAAGCGCCCGCCGGTCTTCCGCGGCAAGTAAGGCTGCTCAATTCTGCCATTCTCTCGGCCGGCCCGATCCAATCGCGCCGGCCGTTATCGTTGGGAGCCCGGCAGCACCGGTGCGCGGCCTATTCGCGCCGCTCGATCGCCGATACTTTGCCGGCATCGAAGACCACGCGCAGCCGGTCATCGCGATCGCCATCCGTCGAAGCGCCTACGGCCATGCCGCCACCGGAATGGTGCCCGCCACCGCCGATCCCGACACCAAAGGAGAATGTCGGCGACTTGTCGGCGTAGATCCAAACTTCCGACTCGCCTGCGGCTGTCCGCCGCCGGATCACGCGATCCGGTTTGCCCAACGCCAGTTGCACCATGTCGCTCGTGTAGCCCACTTCGATTTCGCCAGCCCGGATCTTGGCCTGCACAGCCGGCGGGTAGCCTGCGAAGGCGGCGGAGTTCTTCTCGATGCGCGAATCGGGGGTCGAGCAGCCGGCGAACGCCAGCGCGAGGGCAAAGGTAGCGAAGACGAGTCGTGTTGTCATGGAGAAACGGGGTTGCCGGCGTCTTGGGACACCGGTTGCGGCTCGGACAGCCAATCCGCGCTATTGTTCGCCTGCAACCGGGCATTGCCAACCGACCCGCACGCCAGCAACTTTTCACCTCTCATTACCATGCCTAAGCTCTCCGTCGCCATCGGCTCCGACCACGCCGGCTTCCGCTACAAGGAAGAGATCAAAAAGATGCTCCTCGCCCAGGGGTACACCGTCCGCGATTTCGGCACCTACTCCGCCGAGTCCTGCGACTACCCCACCTACATCCGTCCGACGGCCGAGGCCGTGGCGCGTGGCGAGTTCGACCGTGGCATCGTCCTCGGCGGTTCCGGCAACGGCGAGGCCATCGTGGCCAACAAGGTCAAAGGCATTCGCTGCGGCCTGTGCTGGAGCGAGGAGACGGCCCGTGCCAACCGCGATCACAACGACGGCAACGTCCTCGCCCTCGGCGAGCGCATGATCTCCCTCGAGCTCGCGCTGAAGCTTGTCCAGCTCTGGCTGGAGACTCCGTTTAGCAACGATCCCCGCCACATCCGTCGCATCAAGGCGATCGAGGGCTGAGCGCCGCGCTGCATGTCGCGCTTGCGGTAGGGGCGCTGTCTTGCAGCGCCCATAATTCTATCGCGGGCACTGCACACCGCGGCGCCGTAGCTGACTCGCGATGCGATTCAGCCTTACGGGGAAATGCCTCATGCGCCGAGCGCCGCGTCGAATTCCGCCGGCAACGCCGCCTTCGCGGCAAACCGCCACTCGCGCCCCGCCCACTGGTAGCGCACCAATGTCTCCAGCGAATGGAGGAACAGCCGCTTCGTCTTCGCCGCCTTGGCGAACTCCCGGTTCTTCCGGAAATCCCCGTAGGTCTGGTCACCGATGATCGGTAGCTGCCGCTTCGCGCACTGCACTCGCAACTGGTGCGTGCGACCGGTGTGCGGCTTGAGTTCCAACAGCGCCAACGGCTGAGGCCCGCGCACCGCGCGCAGCACGCGGCACTCGCTCTCGGCCGGGATATGCCCGCCGGCTGTGCCGGAGCGAACCACCCCGCCCTTCCGCTCCACCGCTAGCCGGTCGCGCCAGAGTTCGCGTGGGGTGCGCGGCGTGCCGAAGACGAGCGCCACATAGGTCTTTGCGACGGCCTTCCGCTGGAACTGCGCCTTCACGTCAGCCGCCAGCTTCCCGTCGGCTGCAACGAGGATCACGCCGGAAGTCGCCGAATCCAGCCGGTTGAGCAGCCACAGCCAGCGCACAGCGCCGCTCGCCGCATCGGTCCACACGAAGCACTCGGCATCGAGATCGTACTCGGCGTCGAGCAACGTCCGACCGCGATCCTTGCCGCGCTCGTTGGGGTGGGACAACACACCGGCCGGCTTCGAGAGCGCGCCGAGCCCGTTGCCGTCATGGCCGAGCACCTCGACACCAGTCACCAGAGGCAGACTGCCCCAAAACTCTTTCGGAATCGCGCTCACCAGTAGTGGAACGAAAAGCGGATCTCCTGCTCCACTCCGAGCACCGCCACCATCTCCTTGGTCCATGGCCGATACGGTGCACGAGCTCGTATGGCATCCATGCAGGTGTAGGTGCCGAGACGACCGGCGGTCTCTTCGCCCTGCACATCGAGGATCTGCACCTCGCCCTGCGCGGTGAGCTTGAAGGTGACGACCACCACCGACCTCGAGGGAGGATAGGTGGTCATCTCGCCAACGAGTTTCTGCCACTGCGCGTCGACAGTATCGATCAGCTCCTGCAGGTAGTCGCCGAACTCGCTGAACTTCGCATCCACACCGATGACACCGGCGTTGGAGGCGGACAACGGCTGGTTGGCGAGCACCGCCGGGCGCACCGGCTGGAGCTTGGGCCGCGGTCGCGGCGATGGCCGGCCCGGGGCGCCTGGCACGCCTCCGCCGCTCACGGCGAGCATGGCCTGTTTAGTGCTGTCGCCTTCCTTGCGGCCCTCCTGCAGCTTGTCGTCTTCGGCTTTGCCGGTCGGCGACTTGCCAATGTTGGTGCCAACGCCATCCGGATTGTCGCCGGTGATCTTCTCGAGGCCGGGCAACGGCGAGGTGGCCCGCGGCTGCGAGGGATCGCCGACAACAACGGCTTGCATGCCGCCTGTGCCGCTCTGGCCGTTGGCACCGGAGATCATGGAACCCTCGACCGGCTGTTCGCGAGAACCGGTTACGATTGCCGTCGATTCCTCCAGCTCGCCGCTGGTCTTCGGGCGGTCGCTGTGGTCGTTGCCGGGAACGGGCTGCGCGGCCTGCTGGTTGCGCGCGCCGAAGTTGTTGGTCTTGCCGGGGTCGTTCTCCGGCGCCTCGGGGTTGATCTCGACGAATTTGCCCGGTACCTGCGGCGGCGGTTCGTCGTCGGCGAGCAGGAACGTAAGCTCCTGCTGCTCGTACTTCTCCCGCATCGTGGCAACATCGTCGGGTATCGAGATGTCGTAGCTGCTGCCCAGACCGAGTAGCTGTTTGTCCGCCACGAAATAGGCCAGCAGGTGGAACAGGATCGTGCCCACTAAGCCGAAGACGATCGGCCAGCGCGCGGCGGTCGCTTCATCGTGGCGCGTGCGCCGGATGGCGATCTCCTCGGGCGTCTGGGGCGGCAGCGTGTCGATCATCGGGCGGAGCTCAGAGCGTCGGAACTAGACCCGCGCGAGCGAGCAGTTGTTTCGTTTCGTCGGCGGGAAGTCCGATGATGTTGGTCAGCGAGCCGGTGTAGCGCTCGACGATCAACTCGCCACCGTCCTGGATGCCGTAGGCTCCCGCTTTGTCGAGCGGGTGGCAGCCGGAGAAATAGCGGTCGATGAGCGCATCGTCGAGCGCGCGGAAGGTCACCCGACTCTCGACACCGATCTCGGCGTTGCAGTGTTTCGAGCGCACTACCACGGCCGTGAAAACCGAATGCGTCTTCCCCGAGAGTCGCAGCAACATCGCCCGCGCGTCGGCGAGATCGGCGGGCTTGTGGAAAACGAAGCCATCGAGAAACACCGTCGTGTCGGCGCCGAGCACCACCGAGTCGCGGTGGCGCGTCGCGACCCAGTCGGCCTTCAGTGCAGCGTTGTGTGTGACCATCTCCCGCGGCGTCTCCGTGGCCACCGGTTCATGTTCCGTCACCTCGGCCGGCACAACGGCGAACACGAAGCCGAGCCGCGAGAGAATCTCGCGACGGCGCGGCGAAGCGGAGGCCAAGATAAGCGGCTGGTGCATGGGTGACGGATAGGACGGAGAAACAGCCGCTCACGTTACAGACCAAGTGCACTGCGCTGCCAGCGCTTTTCCGCCCCTTCGGTAGCGCCCATCACTCGCGTGCCAGAGCGCGTTTGTGGCTCGTGCCGGCACTGGCGGCCCGGCGGCAACGCGCCCGTTGCAACTGCCAGACGTTCTCGTTTTCCGGTCTTGGTTCCCTCCGTTTCCTCCTGTGGAATCCCACCCGAGATGAAAATCGGCATCGCGCAGCTCAACACCACTGTCGGCGACCTCGACGTCAATCGGCGCCGCATTCTCGAAGCATACCACAAATTCGTCGCGCAGGGTGCCGAACTGGTCGTCACCCCGGAACTGGTCGTCACCGGTTATCCGCCCCGCGACCTCCTCCTGCGCAAGCGATTCGTCGAAGATGCCGAGGCTTCCCTCTCTGCCATCGCCGCCGAGATCGGAGAAGTGCCGGCGCTGGTCGGCTGCGTCGTCGCCAACCGCTCCGGCGAGGGCCGCGGTTGCTTCAACGCCGCCGCCTTTTGCCACCGCGGCAAAATCGTCGCCGTCGCCCACAAGTGCCTCCTGCCCACCTACGATGTCTTCGACGAGGATCGCTACTTCGAGCCCGCCGCCGCGCCTACAGTCGTCGAGTTCGCCGGTCACCGCCTCGGCATCACCATCTGCGAGGACATCTGGACGCACCCCTCCGTCGCCACGCGCCGCCTCTACCGCGGCGAGAATCCCGTCGCCCAGCTCGCCGCGCAGCACTGCGACCTGATGCTCAACCTCTCCGCCAGCCCCTGGCACAACGGCAAGGGCGACGTCCGCGCCAAGCTTGTCGCCAGCGCGGCCCAGACGCTCGGCTGCCCCGTCGTCTACTGCAACGCCATCGGCGGCAACGACGAGCTGATCTTCGACGGCCGCAGTCTCGTCGCCGATTCCGCAGGCCAGCTCCTCGCCGGCCTGCCGGCCTTCCACGAGGTGAATCTGATCGTCGACGTGCCGCTCGGCCACGAACCGGTAGGGCGAACCATCCACGGTGAACCGCGCCCTGCACCAAGCATCGCCCCGACCTTCGCGCAGGAGGAGATGAAGGACATCTTCGAGGCGCTCGTGCTCGGTCTGCGCGACTACGCGCACAAGACCGGGTTCAAGCGCGCGCTCGTCGCCCTCTCCGGCGGCATCGACTCCGCTGTCGTCGCCGTCCTCGCCGCCGCCGCTTTCGGCCCCGAGAACGTCACCGGCGTCAGCCTGCCCTCCGCCATCTCAAGCCAGCATTCCCGCGACGATGCCCGCGCGCTCGCCGCCAACCTGCGGATACCGTTTCACACCATCGCCATCGCCGAGACCGTCGCCGCCGCCGAGGCCTCGCTCGCGCCGCTCTTCGCCGGCCGACCGCGCGATGTCGCCGAGGAAAACATCCAGGCGCGCACCCGCGGCGTGCTCATGATGGCGCTCTCGAACAAGTTCAACGCGCTCCTCCTCACCACCGGCAACAAGAGCGAGGTCGCCGTCGGCTACTGCACGCTCTACGGCGACATGTGCGGCGGTCTCGCCGTGATCTCCGACGTCTTCAAGATGCAGGTCTACGCTCTCGCCCGCTGGATCAACGCCGAGTACAGCCGCTCCCTCGGCGTCCCCGGTGGCGTGATCCCTGTCTCGACGATCGAGAAGCCGCCGTCCGCCGAGCTCCGCCCCGACCAGAAGGACCAAGACTCGCTCCCGCCCTACGACGTGCTCGACCGCCTCCTTGAAGGCTACGTCGAGGAAGGTCTCTCGCGCCGCGATCTCGTCGCCCGCGGTTTCGAGCCGGCGATGGTCAGCGACATCTGCCGCAAGGTGGACCTCAACGAGTACAAGCGGAAGCAGGCCGCCCCGGGATTGAAGATCACCCCGCTCGCCTTCGGCGTCGGCCGCCGCATCCCCATCGTCCAACGCTACGTGAGCTGAGCGCCGGCTGCGGACGTTCGGAAAATGGAAGAGTGGAACCACTAATGCACACTAATTGGCACTAATGTTCACAGGCAGGCCACGGCCTGCACTGCCCGAACAACTGCGCCGCACCATTCAATTCCCCCACACAACAACCGAGAATCATCCGATGAGCGAACAATGTGGGGTACTGCAGCAGGAAGGCTATGATCTCATGGCCGCGGTGTTCGAGGTCTACAACGAGCTGGGATCCGGGTTTCTTGAGGAACCCTACCAAGAAGCGCTGGAACTCGAACTCGCCGATCGAGGCATCCAGTTCATCGCGCAGCCCAAGCTGCCGATCTTCTACAAAGGCCGACAGCTTCGCAAAACCTACGAAGCCGACCTGATCGTCACCGAAGGCATCATCGTCGAACTCAAGGCCGTTCATCTCCTCGCCCCGGAGCACGAGGCCCAGTTGATCAACTACCTCAAAGCCACCCGCAAACGCGTCGGCTACCTCGTGAACTTCGGCCCTTCCCGAAGCTCCAGTGGAAGCGCTTCGTCCTCTGAAATCCCCTCCTTCATTAGTGTCCATTAGTGTGTATTAGCCTATAAGGAGCAGTTGGGAGCTGGGCGGAACGGCGGAAGGTGTTTATTCGGC
>CAZXHR010000106.1:0-14933 GCA_964640465.1 uncultured Opitutaceae bacterium | reverse complement strand
AAGACCATCGCCATGCCGCGCTCGTCGGCGGCCTTGATGACCTCCTCGTCGCGCACGGAGCCGCCGGGCTGGATCGCAGCGGTGGCGCCAGCATCGGCCGCGGCGATCAGGCCGTCGGCGAACGGGAACAGCGCCTCCGAGGCAACAATGCTGCCCTTCAGGCTCAGGCCGGCTTCGCCGGCTTTCCAGACAGCGATGCGCGAGCTGTCGACGCGGGCCATCTGGCCGGCGCCGATGCCGAGCGTCTGCTCGCCCTTAGCGTAGACGATGGAGTTCGACTTCACGTGCTTGCCGATCTTCCAGCCGAAGAGCATGCCGGCCCATTCCTCCTCGGTGGGCTGACGCTTGGTAACGACCTTGAACGACTTCACGTCGCCCAGGGTCGTGTCGCGGTCCTGCACGAGCACACCGCCGACGACGGAGCGAACCTCAAGGAGGTTTTCCGCGCCGGGCGCCTGCTTGGCGATCATGAGGCGGAGATTCTTCTTCTTGGCGAAGATCGCTCGCGCCTCGTCGGAGAACGCCGGGGCGATGATCACCTCGGTGAAGATCTCCTTGATCCGGTCCGCAAGGTCGGCACCGAGCGTCTGGTTGACGACAATGATGCCGCCGTACGGCGCCTGCTTGTCGGTCTCGTAGGCCTTGTCCCAGGCGGCAAGCAGCGTGTCCGCGCTGCCGACACCGCAGGGGTTGGTGTGCTTGAGGATCGCCACTGTCGGGCGCTGGAACTCGCCGATCAGGTAGGTCGCGGACGTAATGTCCAAAATGTTGTTATAGGAGAGTTCCTTGCCCTGGAGCTGCTCGAAGTGGTCGTAGAACTTGCCGTAGAGCGCGGCCTTCTGGTGCGGATTCTCGCCGTAGCGCAGACCGGAGGCCTTCGGCAGGCTCAGCTCAAACCGCGCGGGGAATCCGGCGATGGCATCCACGTCCGGCTCCTCGACTTGTTTGGAGAGATAAGCGGCGATCGCACGGTCGTAGGACGAGGTACGCTCGAAAACCTTCAGTGCGAGCTTCCGGCGCAGCGCGTGCATCTTCTTCTCATCGCCAAGCGTAGCGGCCACGACGGCATAGTCGTCGGGATCGCAGACAACGGCGACCGACTCGTGGTTCTTGGCCGCGCTGCGCAGCATGGACGGGCCGCCGATGTCGATGTTCTCGATGGCGTCCTCAAAGGTCACGTCCGGCTTCGCGACGGTAGCCTCGAACGGATAGAGGTTCACGACGACGAGATCGATGAGCGAGATGCCGTGCTCCTTGGCCTGGGCGAGATGCTCGGCCTTGTCGCGGCGGCAGAGCAGTCCGCCATGGACTTTCGGATGCAGGGTCTTCACGCGGCCCTCCATGATCTCGGGGAACCCGGTGTGCGCGCCCACCTCCGTGACCGGAAGCCCGGCCTGCTGCAGGAGCTTGGCGGTGCCGCCCGTCGAGAGGATGCGGTAGCCGTGCTGCTGCACGAGGGCCTTGGCGAAATCAACCAGGCCGCGTTTGTCGCTGACGGAGATGAGCGCGAGCTTTTCCATATGGCGCAGTTTTCCGTAGCGGGGAAAACAACGGCAATCCCAAAGGCAGGCCGTCGGGAGGCCAGCGCGCGCTCGGCTGCCCAGGTCGAAAGTTCCGGAAGTCCCCATTCCAGCTGAGGCCGTTTCCTTATTTCATGCGCACCGGCTTAATCCGCCTTCGGAGTGCACGATTCGCCGCTTCGAAGAATACTATGACCACGTCCACTCCAGTCCAAAGTGCCGCGAGCTATGCACCTGTACTCGCCTCTGCTTCGTACGGAGCCGACAGCGTGGCACGCGACCAGAAGGTCGAACCAGCACCGAGACTTCCCAGCCGTCCCAACCTGACTGGCCAGCCGGAGCCGGAAGACTATACCGTCTACATCCCGAAGAAGGACGAGGCAGGTCCGACCTACACCAACCTCAACCCTGCCAAGTACCGCAAGGCCGGCTGAGTTCGCGTCACCACCTGTCGATCCGCAGCCTCCACAAGGAGCAAGCAGCACCACTCTCGTGCATCTAGTCAGCAACCCAACTGCGGACTAGACTCTCCGCCGCAGCCCGGCAGCATCGCCGCCATGCCTGCGACGACCTTCACCATCGCCAACCAAAAGGGCGGTGTCGGTAAAACCACCACAGCCATCAATCTCGCGGCTGCGCTCGCCGCGCAGAAGATTCCGACGCTGCTGATCGACCTCGATCCGCAGGGCAATGCCACCAGCGGGCTTGGCGTCGAACGGGCCGAAGGTCGCAGCGTCTACCGGCCACTCCACGGCGAAGGCAATGTCGCCGACATGATCGTCGAGACCGCGATCCCCAACCTCTGGCTGATCCCCTCCGAGGAAGATCTGGCCGCCGCCGAGATGGAACTGGCGCAGACGGAGAACTACCTCCAGCGCCTCCGCCTCTGTCTCCAGCCGATCCACGACACCGAGCGTTTCCGCGCCATCATCATCGACTGCCCGCCCGCCCTCGGGATGCTCTCGATGAACAGCCTCGCCGCCGCCGACTACCTTCTGATCGCGCTCCAGTGCGAGTACCTCGCCCTCGAGGGACTCGGCCAGATCCTCAAGGTCGTCCAGCGCCTCAAGGACGCCGGTGTGAATCCGAAACTCGAGGTCGGCGGCGTGGCGATGACCATGTACGACATCCGCACCAAGCTCGCCCGCCAAGTCGTCGATGAGGTGAAGCAACACCTGCCCAACAAGATCTTCGAGAGCGTGATTCCGCGCACTGTCCGCCTCAGCGAGGCCCCTAGCTTCGGCAAAACCATCTTCGCCTACGACCCCACCAGCCCCGGCGCCACCGCCTACAAGAACCTCGCGAAAGAGGTCGTCGTGCGTTTCGGGTTGAAGTGAGCGTGAGCGGCGCGCGCACTTGCCTCGCGGTGTACCAGCCTAGCTCCTCCGCCGATGCCACTGCTCCGTAAATACGCGCACATCTTCGCCGTCGGGCTTCAGGGGGCGCTGGTCTACCGCTGGAACTTCTTCATCCGCGGCGCGTTCTCCCTCGTCCACCTCTGCCTGATCTTCGTCCTTTGGGGCGCGGCCTACAGCGGGGTCGACCGGATGGGCGGTTTCGACGTCCGCCAGACACTCACCTACTTCATCGTCGTGCTCGCCCTGCAGTTCATCGTCGGCGCGTTCAACGAGGATTTCCAGATCGGCGAGGAGATCCGCAACGGCCTCATCAACCAGTTCCTGCTCAAACCGGTGAACTACTTCGGCTACCGCTTGAGTCTCTTCGCCTCCGCCCGCCTCGTGTCCGGACTGCTCGTGTTCGTGCCATTGCTCGCCGCCGCCCCGTGGTTCGCCGATCAGCTCACGTTCCCGGACGATCCATGGCGCTGGCGCATCCCCGTCGGAATCGTCGCGATGGCGCTCTCGGCCGCGCTGCAGTTCACCATCGCCTTCTGCTTCGGGCTGCTCGCCTTCTGGTTTCTCGAGATCCAGGGCTTCGTGATCCTCTCCTACGCGATCGAGACCTGCCTCGGCGGCTCGATCTTCCCCCTGGACCTGCTCCCGCGCAGCGTGTTCGCCATAGCCCAGTACCTGCCGTTCCCCTACCAGATGTACTTCCCCGCCGCGATCCTCACCGGCCGCATTTCCTCGCTGGAAGTCGCACTGCGGGGACTGGCAATCCAGGCGCTGTGGGTCATGGCCGCAATGGTCTTCGCCCACCTGCTCTGGGCTCGCGGACTGCGCAAGCACACCGCTGTCGGCGGCTAGACAAGGAGCCGCGCGATGACCAACTACCTCCGCCTCTGGCTCGCCTCGCTGCGCTACTCGATGGTGCGCACGATGATGTTCCGCTTCGATTTCCTGCTCTGGACTCTGGTCGAGATCGCATGGATCTCCGTCAACCTGCTGCTCATCCAGGTCATCTACTCGTACACCGACTCCATCGCCGGCTGGAACAAGTACGAGATGCTCGTGCTGGTCGGCACCTCGATGCTCCTCCAGCGCCTGCTCATGGGTTTCTTCTGGACCAACCTCTTCGAGATCGGCCGCAACGTCCGCAGCGGCCAGTTCGACTTCTACCTCACGCAGCCCGGCCACCCGCTTTTCATGGTCTCGACGCGCAAGCTCGACCCCGACGGCCTCGCCAACGCCATCGTCGCCGCCGGCGTCGTCTGCTATGGAGCGCACAAGCTTGGGATCGTGCCGACCTTTGGTGGCGTCGCCCTTTACGTCGCCCTCATCGCCGTCGGACTGGTCGTGCACTACAGCCTGCTGCTGCTGCTCGCCTCACTCACCTTCTGGATCGTGAAAACCGAAGGTGTCGAAGGCAGCTATTTCAGCGTCGCCGAGTCGTCGCGGCTGCCGCGCTCCGCGTTCAAGAGCTTGGCGACGAACGTCGTCTTCGTCTACGCCCTGCCCGCGGTCGTCGTTTCCAACGTCCCCGCAGCCGCCCTGCTCGGTCGCCTCTCTTGGCCCCACATCGCCTGGATGGCCGGCCTAGCCGTGGGCTGGTTCGCCTTCGCAGTGGCAGTCTTTCACCGCGGCATCCGCCGCTACACCAGCGCCAGTTCCTGACCTTCTTGGTCGAACCGGCACCGCACCGCCATTCTGCTCGGAAATCCGCTACGAATTTTGCGGCTTCCGCCGATAGGGTAGATCCAGTACATTTCCCTTCGCACGATGGGCCAGACCACCGCAGAAATCGTCCCTTTCATCCAGAAGCTCGGCTACACCTTCCGTGACCCGACGCTGCTGGCGGACGCCCTGCGCCATCCCTCCGCCGCCGCACAACGGCCCGACATGGTCAGCAACCAACGCCTTGAGTTCCTCGGCGACTCCGTCCTGCAAATCATCATTTCCGAGGCCCTCTACCGTGCCGACACCGAGGCCCGCGAAGGCGTCCTCAGTCGTCGCCGCGCCGCCCTCACCAAGGGAGCCTTCCTCGTCACTCTCGCCCACGAACTCGAGCTCGATCGCGCCTTGGAGCTCAGCACCGCCGAGGAGCAGACCGGTGGCCGCGAGCGGCCCTCCTCCCTCGAGGATGCCTTCGAAGCACTCGTAGCGGCCATCTACCTCGACGGCGGGCTTGAGGCCGCCCGCTCCGCTGTCCTGCGCTGGTACGGCCCGCTCTCCAAACGCCTCGCCGGCTCCGAACCCGGCGACAATCCCAAGGGCCGTCTCCAGGAACTCGTTCAGCCCGAATACGGCAACACCGCCCTGCGCTACGAAGTCACCCAGATCAAGGGTCAGCCCCACGACCGCCACTTCGACGTCCAACTCCACCTCCTCGACCGCCTCATCGGTACCGGTTCCGGCCGCTCCAAGAAGGAAGCCGAGGAAAACGCCGCCCGCCAGGCACTCCTCCAATGGAAGACATCCGCGACAAACTGAAGTCCGAGCATCCCCTGCCCCCGCTCCCCGCCGTCGCCCAACGCCTGCTGGAGTCGATCAATCAGGACGCCCCTTTCGACGAGGTCGCCACCGTCCTCTCGACCGACTCCGCCATGGCGGCGCGCGTCCTGCGCGTGGCCAACTCCGCCGCCCTGCGCGGAGCCTCCCCCATCTCCTCGCTCACCGAGGCCTTTCTCCGCCTCGGCACCACGCAGCTCCGCCAGCTCATCCTCGGCCTGGTCTTCGTCCACCACTTCCCGCGCCGCGGCGCCTTCGACTACGTCGCCTTCTGGCGCCACAGCCTCAGCGTCGCCATCGCCGCCCAGCAGCTCGAATACCACTCCAACGGCCTCAAGGTCGTCAGCAGCGACGTCTACACCGCCGGTCTGCTCCACGACGTCGGCATCGCCTATCTCAACCTCAGCGCGGCCACCCGCTACAAGGAGGTCATCGTCGAGGTCCGATCCTCCGGCGAACCGCTCAGCGTTGTCGAAAAACGCCTTCTCGGCGTGGACCACAACTCGGCCGCCGCCTTCCTCCTCACCGAATGGCGCTTCCCGCCCTCCATCATCGCCGTCTGCATGTACCACAATAACCCCGACGGAGCCCGCGAATCCTACCGCGACCTCGTCCGCCTCGTCCACGCGGCCGACGCTCTCGTCTGGGGCATGGGCATCGATAACGGAGCCAGGCGCGTCGGCGCCGAGTTCGACCCGCTCGTCTCGCTACCCGAGATCAAGGTGCGCCCCGACCGCTACGAGCAGATCCTCACCGAGATCAAAGCGAAGGCCGAGCAGGTCGAGTCCTCGCTCGCCTGAGTGCGCAGCACGCGCGCCCTCCTTCCGCCATGCCCGAACCGCTCCCGCGCTGCCGCCTCACCGGCGTCTGCCCGGCGGCGGCACCCTTCGTAGCCGAGGAACTCCTGAGGCGCCGTCCCGCCCCCATCTGGCTACTCGTCGCCGCCAACACCCGCACCGCCGAACGCCTCGCGGAGGACCTTGCCCTCGCGCATTCGCTCTCCGGCGACACCCGCCGCCTCGAGCCCGCCCTTCTCCCCCCCCAGCCCGACGCCCAGGCCGGCATGCGCGAAGCCTTCACCACCGCCAGCGACCGGCTCGCCGCCCTCGGCCACCTCCGCGCCCGCCGCGGTTTCACCGGTGAGAACTGGGACGAGACGCTCGTCCTCGTCACCACGCCGGTCGCCCTCTTCCAGCCCGTCCCGGCGATCGACGCGCTCTCGGTGAAGGAGTTCACCCTCGCCGCTAAACAGAAGCAGCCGTTTCAGGAACTCATCAACCGCCTCGCCGAGCTCGACTACGATTGCGAACCGCTCTGCGAGCAGCCCGGCCAATACGCGGTGCGCGGCGGCATCGTCGACGTCTATCCCGTCACCGCCGATGCGCCCGTGCGCATCGACTTCTTCGGCGACGAGATCGAGGAGCTCCGCCGCTTCGATCCCGTCACCCAGCGCTCCGGCGAGAAGCTCGACAGCATCGTCCTCACCGCAAGCCCCAGCCTCGAGCTGCCCGCTGCGCAAGCCGGCCTCGCCGCCTACCTCGGCCCCCGCACGCACCTGCTCGCCCTCGATCCGCCGGAGCTCGCCACCGCCTACGCCGATGAGCTCCGCGCCACGCCCGAAGGGCACGGCCTGCCCGCCACGCCCGCCGAGGGTATCGCCACACTTTTCTCAACACGTGTCGGCCGCGGCGACTGGATCGGCGGCCTCTTCGATCTCGATGTCGACGACGAACTCTTCGGTGCCGACGCCGAAACCGAAGCATGGGAGACCGTCGCGCTCGCCCTCCACCGCGTCCAACCCGCGACAAACCTCATCGCCGAGGATCGGCTCAACGCCGAGCAGGAGGCTCGCCGCAATTTCCTCCTCGAGGCGAAGTCCTGGGCCGCCGCCGGCTGGCGCATCCAGTTCATCCTGCCACGCGAAGCCGAGGAGAAACGCGTACGCGAGATCCTCGCCGAGGAGAAGATCAAGCTGCCGAAGGCGGTCTGGAGCCGCGGCTCGCTCGACGAAGGCTGCAAGCTCGCCCGCGGCGCCGGTAGCGGCCCGTCCTGGGCCGCACTCCCCGAGGATTGCGCCGGCGTGGTGCTCGTCTCCGAGACCGAGATTTTCGGCCGCCACCGCCTGCGCCGCGCCCCCTCGCGCCGCCGCGCCGTGGCGCAGACCTCGCAGGTCGACCAGATGCTCGACTTTGCCGATCTGGTCGAGGGCGACCACGTCGTCCACCTCCAGCACGGCATCGGCATCTTCCGCGGCCTCACCCACATCGAGTCCGGCGGACAAACGCGCGAGGTGATCTCCGTCGAGTTTGCCGAGGGCATCACGCTGCACGTGCCCCTCCAGGAGTCGCATCTGCTTAGCCGCTACGTCGGACTCACCAAGGCCAAGCCGACGCTCGCCAAGATCGGCTCCAACCGCTGGGAAAAAACCCGTCAGGCCGCCGAGCGCGCCACCATCGACCTCGCCGCCCAACTGCTCGAAGTGCAGGCCAAGCGCGACAGCCAGCCCGGCCACGCCTTCGGGCCGGACACGGTCTGGCAGCAGGAGTTCGAGGGATCGTTCCAGTTCACCGAGACGCCCGACCAGCTGCGCGCGATCCAGGACACGAAGGCCGACCTCGAAAAGACTCGGCCCACCGACCGGCTCATCTGCGGCGACGTCGGGTTCGGAAAGACCGAGGTCGCGATCCGCGCGGCGTTCAAAGCCGTGATGGGCGGCAAGCAGGTCGCCGTCCTCGTACCGACGACCGTGCTGGCCCAGCAACACTTCAACACCTTCAGCGAGCGCATGTCCGGCTACCCGGTCGTCGTGGAAATGCTCAGCCGATTCCGCTCGCGGCAGGAACAGTCGCGCATCCTCGCCGGCGCCGCCAGCGGCAAGATCGACATCGTCATCGGCACCCACCGGCTGCTCCAGAAGGACCTCGTGTTCCACAACCTCGGACTGGTCGTCATCGACGAGGAGCAGCGATTCGGCGTGAAGCACAAGGAGGCGTTCAAGCAGTGGCGCGCCAGCGTCGATATGGTCTCGATGAGCGCCACTCCGATCCCGCGCACGCTCTACATGGCGCTCGTCGGCGCGCGAGACCTGAGCGTGATCGAGACCCCGCCGGTCGACCGCCTGCCGATCCAGACGGTCGTGAAAAGCTACGACGACAAGCTCGTCGCCGAAGCGATCCGCCACGAGTTGCGCCGCGGCGGCCAGGTTTTCTATCTCCACAACCGCGTGCAGACGATCGAGGCCATCGCCCAGCACCTGCGCCAGCTCGTGCCGGAGGCCAGCATCGGAGTCGGCCACGGCCAGATGGACGAGACCGAGCTTGAGCACGTGATGACCGACTTCGTCGCCGGCCGCTACCAGGTGCTCGTCTGCACGACGATCATCGAGAGCGGCCTCGATATCCCGAACTGCAACACGATCATCATCGAGGGCGCCGACCGCTTCGGGCTTTCCCAGCTCTACCAGTTGCGCGGCCGCGTGGGCCGGTTCCGCCATCAGGCCTACGCCTATCTCCTGCTCCACCGCCACGCCCGTCTGCTTGATCACGCCCGCCACCGGCTCAACGCCATCCGCCAGTACAACCAACTCGGCGCCGGCTTCCGCATCGCCATGCGCGACCTCGAGCTGCGCGGCGCGGGCAATCTCCTCGGTCCCGAGCAGAGCGGCCACGTGGCCGGGGTCGGCTTCGAACTCTACTGCCAGCTGCTCCGCCAGAGCATCGCGCGCCTGAAGGGCGACAAGTCGGCAGCCCAGATCCGCGCCACAGTGAAACTCGACTTCGTTTTCATCGGCGAAGGCGATCCCGAGACCGCCAACCGCGGGAGGAAGGAGGACGGATTCACCGCGCTCAAGGACGCCGAGATGGAAGGTGGCGAGTGCGAGCCGATCCAGGCCCGCGTGCCTTCCGCCTACATCACGGAGACGCGCCTGCGCATCGACGTCTACCGCCGCCTCGCCATCGCCGAGAATCTCGCGCAGGTCCGCCAGGTCGAGACCGACCTGAAGGACCGTTTCGGTGCCTTCGGCGAGGAGGTTCGAGCCCTGCTCCTTGTCACCGAAATCCGAGTCCGCGCGGAACAGAAGCGGATTTTGTCGGTCGAGACTGCGGGCAACCGCCTGAAGTGTTTGCGCGCCAACGGTCGAAACGACGACTACTGCATGCACTCCGGGAGGTTTCCCCGCTTGACCGCCCCCACCGCGCAAAAAAGACTCCGCGAAATCTGTTCGTTTCTGAACAATCTCCCAAATCCATGACCGTCCGCCCCTTCATTCTCGGTGCCACCGCTTCGTTGCTTCTGTTTGCCAGCCACGCAGTGGCCGAGGATTCAGCGCCAAAAGACAAGTTGGACCTGCGCTATGAGAACGGCGTTGTCGCCGTGGTCGAGGATCAGGCGATCACCGTCGAGGAAGTCCGCCGCGAGATGATGCCGCTCCTTTCCGAACTCCAGCGCCAGTACAAGACGGAAGAGGAATACAACAAGGCAGTCGAGTCGCTGCAGGGCGAAGTCATCCAGAACCTCATCGACCGCGTTCTCATCATCAAGGAGTTCCGCAAGGACGAGAAGAACAAGATCCCGAGCTACTACATCGACCAAGAGATTTCCGATACTCAGAACCGGCAGTTTGAGGGCGACCGCTCGAAGTTTCTCGCCTATCTCCGCGCCAAGGGGAAGACGCAGAAGGAATACCGCAAGGAAGTGGAGGAGGACATCATCTACTCCTACATGACCCACCAGAAGAAGAAGAGCACGAGCTTCATCAGCCCGGTCAAGATCGAGACCTACTACAACGAAAACAAGGATCGGTTCTACCAAGACGACGCCGTCGAGCTCCGGCTAATCCAGCTCAACCGCAATTCCCTTACCGAAGAGCAGCTCCGCGCCGCTGCCGACAACGTCATTACCCGGCTCAACGCCGGCGAGAAATTCGAGGTTGTCGCCAAGGAGGTCAGCCAAGACGCCCGCAAGGACCGCGGCGGCGACTGGGGCTGGCAGAAGCGCACGGACCTGCGCGCGGAGTTCGTCGAACAGCTCTTCAGCCTGCAAAAGGGCCAGTTCACCAAGCCGATCATCCTGCCCGAGGGCGCCTACATCCTCTATTGCAACAACCGCAAGTACGCCGGCATCCAGCCCGTCGCCGAAGTCCGCAAGGACATCGAGCGCATTCTCTCCGCCCAGATGGCGCGTGAAGAACAGGAGCGCTGGCTTGAGCGCCTCCGCCGCAACGGCTACGTGAAGTACTACTGAGCACTCCGCTTCGGAGCCCCGCGTTTTTCAAGGCCGCATCCTCCACGGGTGCGGCCTTCTTGTTGGGCCCTGACCGACGCCTGCTGGGGCACAACTCCGTGCATGGTCGCCCGCTTCGCGCTGGACGATGCGGGCGGCTACAAACGCCACACATCAGGCCGGAGGCGCGGCTCGGCGCATCGCCGGGTCGTTGTCGGGCAGGAGCTTGTCGGCGAGCTGCTGGAACCAGGCACGTAGGTCCGCCGGTCCCGCATCCGGTTGCGCCGCCTCGTCCGGGAAACAGCTGAGCGCCGCGAACTCGCCAAGCCGCCGATACGCCTCGAACTGGGCTTCATCGTAGAGCTGATCGCCCGTGCTCTGGTGCGGAAAATCCGGATGCTCACGCCGGTAGTCGCCGACATAGGGCGGTTCGGTCCCCGTCATGGCGAGCTTCAGGTAGAGCATCCAGCCGTGCTGCCAGTCGCCCGCCTCGCCCGGCAGCGACGGGTACTCGACCTTCACGAGGATCGCATAGGCGCGGGAGCAACGATTCTCGCGCAGGCGCAGGTCTGTCAGATCGTAGGACATGCGCAGCCCCAGATCGATCTCCGCGTAGCGCTGCAATCGGATGAGATCGCCACACTCCATGGCCTCGTCCTGGCCGCCATCGACGCAGACAATGAACTTGCAGCGACGGCGGAGCAGCTCGTAGGCGGCAAGGTTTTCGATGTGCCCTCCGTCGGAGAGATTCAGGAACCGGCAATTCTCGGCAAACGCACCGCTCAACTCGCGCCAGAGGTACAGCGGCCCTGGAAAATCGCTCCAGCGCAGCAAGCGCGGCCGCGGCGGCGCATCCGGTCGACGCACCCAGTAGCCCAGGCGGACGTTGAGCAACGTCATTAGGAAGCGGAAATGCGGCAGTGTCTTCCACCCCATGTTGGCGGAGGTCGCGGCGGCGGAGACGGCCATCGCCGTCCCGAGATCGAAATGCGGGTCGCGGGCCTCGATCCCGGCTGTCGGCTCATAGCCCACCGTCGGCGCACCGCAGAACTCCGGGGAGATGACGAAGAAGTCGCCGTTGCGGCCGCGCAGCTCCTTGTTGCCGCTGTCGGGCAGGTTCAGCGTGGTATTGAGCAAGTGGTACGGAGCCGCTGGAAACCGGTTCAACTCTCCCAGCGGCAGCCGCCGGAGGCTCTCCGTGCGCCCCTGCACCCTAGCACCGACGAAACGCCGCCGCAGCCATCCGGCGCACTCCGTCGAATCCCGGGCGACCCGGCGCACGAGATAGCAGTCGCACAACCTGGAGCGATAGAAACGGTGCGGTGCTAGGGTGTTGATGTTCACGAACAACTCCGCCCACAGCAGCGCAGCCGCGGTGATCGCCACCACGAGCGGCAAAGGCCATTGCTGCTGGCTCGCGCGAGCCGCCAGCCCTAGGTGCTGCCCGACCAGCAGAAACACCCACAGCAGGAGCAGCGGTCCGGCCACGATGAACAGCTTCACAGCGATTGCGCGCAGGCGCTTGCGGTGCGGTTTCAGGAAGGTGCCCACCACTCCCAACACCACCGCACCGCCACCGGCCGCAAGCACGGATACCCAGTCGCGCATCTGCGCCCCCGTCAGATCCGCCACCCACGCGCTCAGCCAGCCGTAACCGTGGAACAATCCGGGAATCAGATACAGCAGTCCGGCGAAGCAGGTGCCGACACCGGCAACGATCGCGCTCCACTCCCACGCATTGCACAATGCCACCGCCGGCCCGGAGCGCGACGCGTGCCTGGCCGTAACCAGGCGCACCAGCGGTGCACCCAGCCACAGCACCGCCGTCACCAGTCCGAGCAGCACGATCGCCAGCCAACTGTAGCTGTCCCTCGGCAGCCCGGCAGGGAAGTCTCCGCCGCTGCCACCCCGCCAGAAGCCAGCTTCACGGAGCAGCCAAGTGCCGAGCGCCGCCGCCAGCGGCAGCGGGAGCAGGACCAGGCAGTTCCACAGCACGCCGCTGAGCAACTGACTCGCGATCTGCAACATCGTGACCAGTCCGCCGGCGACGAGGTACTTGCTGTTGTTGCGCATGTGTCGGATCAGGCCGGCCTCCGTGCCGCTAGCCTGGTGGCTGAAGGTATCGTCCAAACGTCCCTGGATATCCGCCATGGACGGCGCCGCCACGTTCGGCGCGCCCGGCGGCACCGTGCCCAGCGCGCAGCTCAGGAAACTGCCAAGGTATCCGCCTCCCGAAACCGTCGAGAGATAGTCGAATTGCAGGAAAAGCTTCCGCCTCACCAGCACCTGCACGATGCCGAGGCTGAAGGTCGCCGAGCGAATACCGCCACCCGACAGCGCCAAACCGGTGGCGTCGTGCAACGCGTTCTCCGGTTCGTCGGCAAGGTGCCGCCCGACCGCCGCCCGCCGGTCCTTGATCCGCGCCCGCTCCGCGCGGTTGAGCCGCTCAGCCACCAGCGGCGTCACACGATCGGCCCCCGCTGCGCCGCCGCCCGCGTTTTCTTCCTGCCCCACCGCACCCAACTCCTCCTCGGCGGCGTTGCCTCGCAACTTCACTTGGTGGCCGATCCCGGCGCACAACGGTGCGGCTCCGAGATCCGCAGCGGGACGGATGCTCCGCCCATCCATGTCGTCGATACAGGCCAGCCTCGCCAATGCGGAGCGATGCGCACTCAACCGGCCCTGCAGTTCCTCGAGTTCCTCGCGGAACAGGCATCGCGTCGGCTCGTCCTGAAAGCGGGTGCGCGCGGTGCTGTCCGGTTCCCATCGCGCGTCATCGTAGATCATCCAGCTATGCCATCGCGCCGTGTATGGGCGCAGCGTACCGTTGAGCAATTCCAGCGCCTCGCGTCGGAAATCGGCCGCGTCGGGGTGTTCGGTGAGCAACTTGCGTGTGATTGGGAACAGCGAGAACACGCTCCGCGCCGCAGCCTCCTCGCCGCCGGCGCGAAAATGCAGGTTCTGGGTAGCAGTGCGGGTGGCGAGTTCGACCCAAAGGGCGTGGGCCGGTGCGGTGTTGGGGTTGGGCGCGTTCTGCATGGAAAACCGGTGACAATTCGCGAGGCATCCCCGGTTCGCCCGGGAGACGGCACAGCTCCAGCCACCGCAGGCACTTCATGCCCGGGCCAGTCGATCCGACCGTCGCAACGCTCGATTACGTCGCACTCCGCCGCTGGTACCCACCGCGTCATTGCGGCAGCACTCTCTACCCCTGGCTTGCTGGGAACAAGCCCGAACTCCCCGGCCCTCTCGCCACCGAGGTGCCTTGGCGGCTTCGTTCGGAACCTGAGCGGCGGCCCGGGGCGAGGCATAACGGCACGGCGGAACCAAGCTACCAGCCTGCGCCAACCTGCAAAGCGCGCGCCCTTATGGTTTCACCATACAACAACCAGTCCGATCTCCCTACGTCGGCAGGATCTTTCTGCGGTGAGGTATCAGTGCGGCGCGCGATCGCCACCGCCATCCGCAAACCGGGCGCTAGTGAGCCCCCTTGGATTTCGTGCCCTTCTCGGCTTGCTTGGCGGGCTTTTCGGGCTTGGCCGGAGTGGAGATCTTTTTGAAAAGCGCCGACACATCTAGCTTGGTATCCGGCTTGATCTCCATCGTCGCCAGTTCCGTGGCGAGAGCTTCCTGCGGGATCGCCCCAAGCTCGGGCAGAAGGTAGTTGAAAATCAGGGAGCGGATCGCGGTGGCGGCGCCGGCGGGGTTGGGGCCGAACATCCGCAGCGCCTCCTTCTCGTGCACCCAGAGGAATTTCTCGACGCCGAGATCGATCCCTCGGCCCGCGTTGGCGTTGCGGACCTTACCCGCCAGATGGATGATGTCCTCGGGGCGAGTGCTGGGCAGTGCTCCCTCAAAGATCGCAAATCGGGCAATTTCAGGAATCAGGTTCTCAGCGTCCATGTCCACCGTTTATAGCAGATTACGAGGGGCCCCGTCTAGGGGCGTAATGCACTCCGGGTGTTTTTCCCCAGAAGGGGTAGCATACAAAAACACCCCGCCTGTGCCGTGAATTCAAATGGCTCTAGTCCATTTTAAGTTCAAGTGGGCGCCTCCCGACAACGTCTGCCTTCCGATGGACGGCCTGACATTCGTCGCCGGTACCGGCTCCCGGTTAAGAATTATAGGGCAGAGAGCGTGGTAATGAACAACACGAACACCGCAGGGTGTACTGGGCACCGTAGGCCCGCCCCGAGCCTCGTCAAACGGCCATTTTACAGCCGCGAAAAAAAAGCAGACAGCCGCAGTTGGCGCTCTCGGCGGGCACGTGCACCGCTTCGTTGGGTTGTAAGCGCCCGAGCGGGGACCTCGTAGTCGGCAGGGGCTGAAGGCGGTAGGATCG
>CAZXHR010000105.1:0-15039 GCA_964640465.1 uncultured Opitutaceae bacterium | reverse complement strand
CCCCCGCCCACCCTTGACCGCCGGCCTCCCGCCAGAATAATGCACTGTAGCAAAGTGCCGCCGCTTGGGCTGCGCGCTTCGCGACCGTTCGGGTTGACCGCGGCAAAGTGCCGATAAGACTTATCGGCCGTTTCCGCGGGCTGATCCCGCGCCTCAATAGAAAGGTGCTCCGTATGCGCATCGGAATTCTCGTCACCTGCGGACTGGTCTTCCTGATCCTCGGCGGCACCTGCCTGCCCCTGGTCGACAACACCGCCCAGACCGCCCCCGCCGGGACCAAGCTCGCCGTGGCCCTCAGCGCGCCTACCGCCGCCACGACGGTCGCACAGGGCACCTCCGTTCGCATCGCCTGGACCGCCGCCAATCTGACGGGCGACGCGGCCACGGTCTCCATCATCGCCGAGTCCCGCACCGATCTCAGCCAAACCACCCTCGTCGCCGGCGTAGCCGTCAGCGGCACCGGCGGCTCCGGCGAGTACACCTGGGTGACCAGCACCGCCAAGGGCGGCTACATCCTCTACGCCCGCATCACCGCCGGCTCACAGACCGCCGAGGTCAAGAGCCCGCTCATCACCATCGACGCCCCGCCGACGTTCGTCTTCACCGAGCCGGCCGCCGATGCCAGCATCGACCCCAATGCCTCGCCGGTGAACACGATCACGATTGCCTGGACCGCCGGCGACAACAGCGGCACCGCTCGCATCGGCCTCGACCCCGACGCCGAGCACGGCGGCGATCCCAACGACGACACCGATCGCAACGAGGTGTACATCAAGGACCTCACGCTGCCGACCACCGACGAGCCGAATTCCATCGACTGGGACGGCACTGACACCAGCGGCAACGCCGTCGAACCCGGCACGTACTACGTGTTCGCCATTGCCACCGACGGCGTGAATCCGAACGTCATCGTCGAAGCCGCCGGCCGCATTACGGTCGTCGATACCACCGACCCCAACGCCGACAAGGATCCGCTCACGGTCACCGAACCCAACGAGGACATCCAGTTCCTGGTGACCGACGCCCCAATTACCCTGAAGTACGAGGTGTACGGAACCGAAGACGTGCTCGTCGACCTGAAGATTGACCGCGACGACACGCACACCAACGGCAACGAAATCACCATCTTCTCCCAGCGCCTCGTGGCCGAGGACACCGGTGAGGTCACCGAGTCCTGGAACGGTACCGACACGACGAGCGCCAACGTCCCCGACGGCATCTACCGGCTCGTCGCCTACGCCAGCTCCGGCAGCGGCACCCCCACGACCGCCGAATCCGAAGGCCTCATCAAGCGCCGCTCGACGACTGACCAGGCCCTCATCTCGCTGCTCACCCCGACCGCCAACACGACCCTCCAGCCAGGCGGCTTCCTCAACATCACGTGGCGCGACGACGACCCGTCCGACTCGGCTACGATCCGCCTGACGCTCGACGATGACGCCAACCCGGCCGAATCCAGCGAAACCGGCGCCGCCGAAATCACGATCCTGACCGGGCGCAGTGCCAGCGGCACCGGCGTCCAGGATTCGTTCTCCTATCAGATCCCTGTCTCGATGCCGGCCGGCACCTACTGGGTCTTCGCGTACATTGAGCGTCCCAGCATCACCCCCGCCGATAACATCTCCACGGCGGCCGGGCGCATTGTGATCAAGGACCCGAACGAGTAATCGCCGGTCCCGCAAAACAGGACTACCCGGGCTCGCTCTCGGAAGAAAACCGTAGCCCCCTTGCCGAGTGCATTATCCGCTTGTATTATATATAAAACATTCGTTTCGTGACAGACCTGGACGATTAGGTATACGTCGGAGACGTCTATGTCCCTCGCCCACGTGGCACCCGGTACTCGGTTGCGTGTCACTTGCGTTCGCCCCGGCGGCCGGCTCACTCATCGCCTCATGGAGATGGGCCTCGTCGAAGGCGCGGAAGTGGAGCTCGTGCGCCGCGCGCCTTTGGGCGACCCCCTGCAACTGCGCCTGGGAGACTATGACCTCTCTATCCGCAGCGCCGACGCCGACCTGATCGACGTCACCACCGTCTAGAGCAAACCGCCGCGTGCGGCTCGCTTTACGCCAACCGCACGCCCCCACTCGACGCGTCCGGACCATCACCGTGAACCCATCTGCGGAGAACCGGCCGTTGTCACCCACCGGAGCGCCGATACTCGCCTTCGCAAACTCAGCCGGCTCCGGTCGCGTTACGGCGCGCCGCGTCGTCGCACTCGTCGGCAACCCAAACACTGGCAAGACCTCCCTCTTCAACGCCCTCACCGGCTTCCGCCGCCACGTCGCAAACTACCCCGGCGTGACCGTGGAGGTCGCTTGCGGCCCCATCCGCGGCAGCCGTATTCCACTGGAATTGCTTGACTTGCCAGGCACCTACAGCCTTGCAGCAACCGCTCCCGATGAGTTGGTTCTATCCCGCGCGCTCTGTGCCCCCGCGCGTCCCGACCGCTGCCCTAGCCTCATTTTGGCCGTCGTCGACGCTTCCAACCTCGCGCGCAACCTCTACCTGCTCAGTCAGCTCCTTGAACTCAACCGGCCCGTCGTCGTCGCCCTCAACATGGTCGACATCGCCCGCGCGCGCGGCATCGAGATCGACGTCCCGCGTCTCGCCGAGCACCTCGGCATCCCCGTCATCCCCGTCGTCGCCACGCACGACGACACGATCGCCCCGCTCGTCCGCGCCATCGAGGCCACTCTCGACACGCCGCCGCCAACGAACCACGCTCCGCTGCCGCCGGAGATGCTCGCAGCGACCACACAACTTCAGAAGGTGGCACCGCGTGACGTCCCGCGCGGCGAAGCCCTGCGCACGCTGGTCGACGTCGGCGGCGTCGCCGAACAACACTACCTCGGGACGGGCGGCGACGCGTCCATCCTCGCCGCCGCCCGCGCCAGCCTGGCGCAAGCCGGCATCGAGCCCGGTCCGGCCGAAGTCCGCGCCCGCTACCGCTGGATCGACCGCCTGCTTGCCGGCGTAATCGACCGCCGCGTCATGCCCGGCAAGAACTGGTCCGCGCGTATCGACCAGGTCCTCACGCACCGCGTCGCCGGCGCCTTCGCCCTCGCACTCATCCTCTACAGCCTTTTCTACGCCATCTATGCCGGCGCCGCCCCCGTCATGGACGCCGTCTCCGGTATCTTCGACCGCCTCAGCCAATTGGGCGCCGCCACGCTGCCCGCCGGTGTTTGGCGCAGCCTCGTCACGGACGGCCTGATTGCCGGCATCGGCGGCGTGCTCGGTTTCCTCCCGCAGATCCTCGTCCTCTTCCTCTTCATCGCGGTCCTCGAAGACTGCGGCTACCTCGCTCGCGCTGCGTTCATGGTCGACCGCCTCATGCGCCCGCTCGGCCTCAGCGGCCGCGCCTTCATCCCTCTGCTGTCCTCGTTCGCATGCACCGTCCCCGCCATTCTCGGCGCACGGTCCATTTCCGATCACCGCGAGCGCCTCATCACGATCCTCATCGCGCCGTTCATGAGCTGCTCGGCGCGCCTGCCGATCTACATCCTGCTGATCTCAGCCTTCGTCCCGCGCCGCGCCTGGCTCGGCGGCTGGGTCCGCCTTGACGCCCTCGTCATGCTCGGCGTCTACGTCCTCGGCGCCCTCTTCGCCATCGCCGTCGCGCTGCTCTTGCGGAGCACCCTGCCCGCCGGCTCCTCCTGCAGCTTCCTCCTCGAACTCCCCTCCTACAAACTCCCACGCCTGCGCACCCTCTGGCAGCGCATGTATCTTGCCGGCCGTAGCTTTGTCGTCCGCGCCGGCACGATCATCCTTGCCGTGAACCTCGTCGTCTGGGCCCTCGGCTATTTCCCGCACAGCAGCGCCACGCAAGCCGCCGTCGCCGCCACGAGCGCCGCCGAGCACTGGCCCCCCGAGCGGTACGAAGCGGAACTGGCCGGCGCCCACCTCCGCGACAGTTACCTCGGCCGCATCGGCCACGCACTCGAGCCCGCGATACGCCCGCTTGGGTGGGATTGGCGCATCGGCGTCGGCGTGGTCGCCTCCTTTCCCGCACGCGAAGTCATCCTCGCCACGCTCGGCACCGTCTTCAACCTCGGTAGCGGCGCCGACGCCGGCAGCTCGCTCCCCGAAGCCGTCCGCCACATGACCTGGGAAGACGGCACTACGCCCCTGTTCACCCTGCCCGTCGCCCTCTCGCTGATGGTCTTCTTCGCGCTGTGCGCCCAGTGCGCCAGCACGCTCGTCACCATCGGCCGCGAAGCCGGCAACTGGTGGTGGTCCGTCGCCTCGTTCGTCGGCATGACCAGCCTCGCCTACGGCGCCGCCTGGACCGTTACCGCCATTTGTCGCGGACTCGGAATCTAGCCGCTTTTTTGGCGGATCGCTCTCCTCGCGTTACAATGCCGCCGCGCGGCGGCCGGTTGTGGTGCACCGGTAGCGGGGCGCGCCGGCGGTTGGCCGGCGACGCAGGCCGGCCCACCGGCCACCCGCGCGGACAGTTCCGCCGGACCACGGGTTCACGACCATGAAACAGAAAAAGCAGGACTTTGCGCTGGGCCTTACCGCCATCGTCCTCCTAGCGCTGTTCCTGGGCACATTGCTGTTCATCTACCCCATGTTCCATGCCCGCGGCCGGCGGCTGGAGATCCTCTTCCCGCACACCGCCGGCATGGCCCCCCTCAAGCCCGGCAGCAACGTTCTGCTAGGCGGCTCGTTGCCCATCGGCGAGGTACTCGCCATCTCCACCAAGACGCTGCCGCCCGCTGCGTCCGACGCCGCGCCCGAAATCGCTTTCTGCGTCGACGTCGAGATTGATCGCGACATCCCCATCTACGGCAATTGCGAAATCGCCACCGACCAGCCCGCGATCGGCGGCTCGGGCTACGTCACGATCACCAGCCTCGGCACCCCAAACGTACCCCTCAGCGGCCCGGTCAAAGGGCAGCCCCCGCAGAGCTTCTCTGCCGCGGTCGGCACACTCTCGCGCCGCCTCCTCGCCCCCGGCGGCTTGGTGGACGACCTCACCCAGGCGGCCGACGGCCAGATCGAAGGCTCGCTGATGTACAAACTCCTCGCCAGCCTCGACGACGTTAACGCCATGACCCGCGAGCTGCGCACGCAGCTCAACCCGCGCGACCAGCTCGCGCTGCTCGGCAAGTTCCAGGCGATCCTCGACAACCTTCATCAGACGACGACGACCTTGCGCGAGCAGCTCAACGACGGCGACCAGACCGCCCTGCTTGAAAAGATGCACTTGGCGCTCGACCAGCTCACGAGCGGCCTCCAGCAGGCTAACGACATGCTCAAGGAGGATCGCCCACTCGTCCTTGACGCCCTCACCAACATCGCGCACACCACCCGCACCGTGGACCAGGAACTGCTGACTACCCTGCGGAACGAACTCGACCCCGCCAGCCCGACTTCGCTCTCCGGCAAGGCTCACACGGCCATGGAGCTGCTGAACGCCTCGCTCGCCGACGTGCACTCGATCACCTCGGAAGGCGATCGCTTCCTCGCCGTCAGCCGCCCCTCGCTCGAGAAGACGCTCGCCAATTTCCAGGCCATGAGCGAGCAGTTACGCCTCACCAGCCAGGAAGTCCTCCTCAATCCGTCGAAGCTGCTCTGGGGCCCCGGCCCGCAGCGCCAGGAACAGCTCGTCGTTTTCCAGGCCGCGCGCAGCTTCGCCGAGGCCGCCAGCCAACTGGACGACGCTTCCGGCCGCCTCGAAGCCGTCCTGAGGACGCTTCCTGCTGATGGCCACGCTACGGAGAAAGAACGCGCCGAACTGCAGGCGATTCAGGACGCCGTCCGCGCATCGTTTCAGCGCTTCGACCGCGCTCAGCAGGTCCTTTGGGAGAACCTCAAGTAACTCGTAATGGCCGCCACGACGAATCAGGTTGATGTTGCGATCGTCGGCGGCGGCCCCGCCGGCAGCGCTGCCGCTTTGGGCTGCCTCGCCCAGCAGTTGAGCGTCGTCATCCTCACCGGCCCGCAGCCCCCCGCCACGCGCCCCGCCACCTGCGCCGGCTGGCTCAGCCCCGCCGCCCTCCGCTTCTGCGACGAGCACGGCGTCAAACTACCCGCGGCTGCGGCCTCCGCGTGCGGCCTTACGCTGCGCTCCTGGGATCTCAAACAATCCGTCGAGGTCAACGACGACGCCCTCACTTCACGCATCGCGCCGCCCAACGTACTCGGAATCGCGCTGCTCGCGGCGGCACAAGAGCGCGGCGCCGTCGTGTGGCGCGACGTGTCCGTGCAGCGTCTGGAACTGGGTGAGAAGTGTGCCCGTCTCGAATCCACCGACGGCCGCTTGCTGCAGGCCCGCGTCATGCTTCTGGCCGACGGCGCCGAGGCCCCCAGCGCACGCTTGGCCAACCTCGAAGCGGCCCGTCAAACCACCGAACGAGTCCGCTGCGCGGCCGCAACTCTCCCGCCCCGCCCCGCTGGCCGCGCCGCCCTGGAACTCGTCCTCGGTGCCGGAGACGGCCTGCAGCTCGCCACGATCGCCGCTGGCCCGACCGAGACCCGCGCCATGCTTCTGACGCGCGACAGCTCCCAGTCCGCCGACGCCCAACTGCAGAATCTGCTGGAACGCGCGCACACCGCCGGGCTGCTACCGGCCGGCTCCCGCGCCACGCCGACCCGCTGTCTGGCGGGGGTCGCCCTCGAGATGGAATCGCACGTCGGCAAACGCTGCTTGCTGGTCGGTGATGCCGGGGGCTTCGTCGCTTCATTCAGCAACGAAGGCGCTTATCCGGCCCTGCTCTCCGGCTGGCTCGCGGCCGAATCCGTGGCTCGCGCGTGCGCCGCTCCCGTATTACAGGACGAACTGGGTTCCTTCAGCGCCGCCTGGCGCGGCGCTTTGGCCGAGTATCTGCGATTGCCCAGCACCGACCTGGGCCTGCTCTTGCCGATGGTATTTAGTAACCTACAGATGTCCGCCCGTGTTGCTCGGGCCTTCTTGCTCGGCCAGCCGTTTTGAACCTGGCCGCGGTCGCGCCTAAAATCGCACGGTATGCGGTATCGACGCCTCTCGCCGGTGCCGCCCGCGGATCGAAATCGCCGCGACTGGGATGTTGATGAGTCGTACCGTGAAGAATCTCGACAAACTCCACATTATCCACTACCCCGATCCGCGACTCCGCCGCCCTTGCGAGCCGGTCACCGAGTTTAACGCCGACCTCGCCGCCCTGGCCCGGCGCATGCTCGAACTGATGCTGGCCGGACGCGGCGTCGGGCTGGCTGCCCCGCAAGTGGGTGTCAACCAGCGCCTCTTCGTCATGAATCCCACCGGCAAACCCGGCGACGATCTCGTCTTGGTGAACCCCACCATCCACGACGCGCACGGCTCCGTCGAGTGCGAGGAAGGCTGCCTCTCGCTTCCCGGCGTCAACGCCCAGGTGCGCCGTGCCCAGCGCTGCCGCGTCACCGCCCAGGACGTCGAAGGCCGTTCCTTCGAAGCCGTCCTCCAGGACCTGCCCGCCCGCATCTGCCAGCACGAGACCGACCACCTCAACGGTGTCCTTATCCTGGACCGCATGGGCCCGTCCGACCGCCTCGCGACGCGCCGCACCGTGAAAGCACTCGAAGAAGCCCACCCCGGCAAGAGCAAAGCCCGCACCGCGCGCTGAGTCGCGTCCACCCCGATTTTCGTTCGGTGCGACCTCCCGCATGCGCCGCGACCGCGATGCCGTCCCCCGACGACATCACGGTCGCTCGATTCTCTGGCGCGCCGGCGGTCTACTTCTTGTCCAGACCGATCGGACCGCTCAGCCCCAGCCGTTCTTCCCACTCTCGCAGCCGCTGGTCGCAGTCGGGCGCATCGACGCCGATCGCCGTGGTCAGCTCATTGAACTGCGTTCGCAGCGCCTGTGCGTCGCCGCCGCCATACGGGGTCATGTCGATGGTGGCGCCTTCATCCGCCGCCAACACCGGCCGAATCCGTTCGAATATCCGCAGGTAGCGCGAGCTCCGCGCGAACTGGCCAAGCGACCGGAGCTGCACCAACTCCTGATTCGGCCGCCCCACTTTCCGCGGAGTCAGGGCGTGCCCACGCGGAGCGTTAGCCAGCTTGTCCACCGGCGGTGCCGGCGGCGGCACCGGACTCAACCGCGCCTTCCGCGTGCGTCCGGCATGGGTCCGCGCATCCATCAATACGGACCGCCGCTGTGGAGCGGCTTCCATCTCCGGACCGCCAGTCATCTTGCCGGTCCCCGTGGGCGTCGTTACCGCCGCCGCCAACTCCGTATCCGGCGTCGTCTGCAGCGGCGACTCGTCCGCCGCCAGTTGGCTGGCCTCCGGCGGTTCCACCGTCGCCAACTTGGCCGCCTCGGCCCGCTCGGCCGCAACACGCTGTGCTTCGGCGGCTGCTTCGTGCTCCGCGGCAATGCGCTTCGCCTCAGCCTCAGCCGCCGCCTGCTCGGCGGCAATCCGCTGCGCCTCGGCCTCTGCCGCGGCCTTTTCGGCTGCGATCCGCGCTTCTTCCTCGGCGGCCGCCAGGCGCGAGATGTCGCGGAGTTCATCTCGCGCGATCGCAAAGCTCGGATCGCACTGGATCGCCTTGTCCAACTCCCGCGCCGCGTCGGCGTAATGCCCGGCTTCCGCCTGCATCACCGCCACATTGTAGTGGGCGTCCGCTTCCGGACCGGCCTGTGCGAATTCCTCGTACGCTTCGTCGTAGCGCGCCAGCCGCGCCAGCACCAGCCCGCGGTTCATCCGCGCCCGCTGGAACGCCGGCTGCAGCACCAGCGCCTGAGCCAGTTCCGCTTCCGCTTCGTCGTAGCGCTTCTCCAGGTACAGGCTGAAGCCGAGGTTGTTCCGCAAATAGGCCTCGTTGGGCCGCAACGCCACAGCCTTGCGGAATTCCGTCGTGGCCTCGGCGTGTCGCCCCAGCCGGTTCAGCGTCACGCCCAACCGGTTGTGCGCCGCCACCATCTCCGGCGCCTGCTCGATTGCCAAACGGTACTGCTCGGCCGCCCGCTCCAGTTCGCCGCGGCGTTCCAGCAACTCCCCGTGCGCAACATAGGTCGTGGCGTTCAACTTGGGTGTTGCATCCCCGCGGGCCCTGGGCGCCGCCGTCCCGTTCTCACGCTTGTTCCCCGGTTCACATGCCACTAGCGCCGCGACAGCCGCCAGCCCCGCCACCCATCCCGCGTACCGCATGGTCCGTGTCATGATTCCGCTCCATCTGCGCTTCGGCGCGCGTTATTTGGCCTTCATGTCCGCCAGCGACTTGCCGCCTTTGTTCTCCTTCGGGGTGTACGTGGCCTCCCCCGCCTTAATCAGAATCGCCTGCTTCGCGTCCATCCCCCGTCCACCGGGCAGATCACGCGTTACCACCTCGTGGCTCGTGTTGATCCCCTGCCGCGCCAGGTACGCGACGATGGCCTCCGTTCGCTGCTCGACCAACTCGTCGTCCTCATTGGTGCTGAAACGCACTTCCCCGCCGTGCACCTCGATCAGCCCGGCCAGCCGCTGCAGACGCTCCTCGCCCAGACTATTCAGCGCCGCGCGGTGCGGATAGAAATGAATGTCTGACATCGTCATGTCTTCGAGCAGCGCGTTGTCGATCATGTGCGCGTACGTGTCCTGCAACTCGCTGGGCCGCTCAGTCGTCCCGTGCGGCGGCGCGTTCAGCCGCGCCTGCGGCTGCTGGCACGCGCAGAGCAGGCCGGCAAGCACGGCGCCGATCAATACACGTTTCATCACCATCTCCTGTGCTTGGACCCCGCCCGGGCGGCCCGCGACGCGGGTCGCGCAAGGCGCGAGGTACTCTACCAATAAAATCGGCGTTGCCCGACGCCTTCCTAAAGCGCAAAAACCCCCCGGGAGCGCTCCAAGTCGCGAGATTTGCGCTTTACCCTCCCCCGCAGCCCTCGCCGGCCATTCCGGTTAGAATCCCGCCCATGCTCCGCCCCAAAGCGCTGGCCCTCGCGGCCCTCGCCATCCTGACCTTCGGCTCGCTGCTGACCCTCCTCGGCTTTGCCGGGTATTGGCGCAGCCCCTGGTACCGTGCGCGCTGCGCCACCAAGCTCACCGCCAAGCTCGGCCTGCCCAGCGAGATCGGGGCAGTCGTACCCCGTTCCCGTCACTCCCGCGAGTTCCGCGACGTACGCATCTGGCTCCCCCAACACCGCGATGAAGCCGCCTTCTGCGAAAGCGCCACCGTCATCCGCACGCCAACCCCCTCCGACCCAGAGGCCTACGAGCTCGTCCTCCGTGGCGGCCGCTCCGAAATCTCCACCCGCACCTGGCTCCGCGAGGACTACCGCTTCGTCCTCGAGTCCGGCTTGCGCCCCGGCTTCGATCCTAACGGCCCACGCCGCGTTACCTTCCGCGACATGGACCTGACGTTTCAACGCGACCAGTTCCACGCCGCCCTCCACGACGCCACCGGCACCGTCTCCTTCGACGATGCCAGCGCAGGCCAGGTCAGCATCGCCTGCCACGACTTCAACGGCCACATCTCGCCGCAACCCGTCCTGCTCGAGGGCCGCTTCTCGCCCCAGACCCGCGGCATCCGCCTCGATCGGGTCGACATCGTCGTCCCGGAACTGCCTGTGGCCCTGGTCGGCCTGTCGTCCCTGGCCGGACTCGACCTGCACTCCGGCGCGTTCAGTGGCCGGGTGAGCTATCGCGAGATTCCCCGTACCGCCCCCGCCACGTGGGCGACCTCGACGGCCTTTACCCCGGACACCGTGCCGTCCGACACGCGCGATCAGCGCATTCTTTCGGTCAGCGGCCGCCTCACCCGACTCTTCCTGGACGAGTGCACCGCCGCCTTCGTCCGTCAGCCCTGGCGCGGCAACGTGCCTGAGCTGGAGCTCGAGGAGCTGCAGCTCGTCGACAACCATCTGCACAACATCCGCTTCCGCGGATTGTTCACCGGCGTCATCCTCGGCGATCTGCTCGCCGCTTGGGGCCTCGACGTGACCGGCGGCGATCTCCTCCTCCGCGTACACACCGCCGAACTGTCGCCCGCCGGCATCGACCGCTTCGTCGCCTCCGGCCGCTGCGAGAATCTCTCGCTCGAACAGTTCACCGCCGGCCTGGGCTTCGGCCGCCTCGCCGGCACCGCGCGCCTGGACATCGACGACTTCACCATCGTCGCCAATCGCCTCGTCTCCTGCGATGCCACTCTGCAGGTAATGCCCGGCGGCCCCGACACGAACTATATCGAACGCGCCCTCCTCTCCACCGTCCTCTCCCGCACACTCGGCATGGAGCTTCCCAATTTCTTGCCCGAGCGCTTCGTTTACACCCAACTCGGCGTGCGACTGGAAGTCCGCGACGAAGTCCTGCACGTCTTCGGCACGCATGGCCCGCACGGCAAAACCATGCTGACAGTCAACCTCGCGGACAACGAGGTTCCCGTCCTCAATGAGCCGGAGCAGCCATTCAACCTCGCACCACTATTCGACGCCTGGCGCCCGCGCCTGCTCGCCGAACTGCGCGAGCGCCTGCCCCAGCTCACGCCCGCGGACGCGTGGCGCGCCATCCTCTCGCGCCGCCTCGGTCCCGTCGCGCCCGGTCCTGCCGATCCCAACGCTCATCCCCCGGAGTAGCTCGTGAAAAGCAGGGCCGAATCACGCCTGGTAGCGCTCGTCGTGATCGTCAGCCTCGCGCTGACCGGCCTCACGGTCTGGGCCATCTACCGCCAGGGACGCGCCCTGCGTGATCGCGAACTGTCCGACCTGCGCGGCACCGCGCTCGCCGCCGCCGGCCAACGTGAGGCCGCCCTGCTCGCCGACCTCCAGCGCGCCGGCGATACCGTCGCGCGGCTCTGGCAGTCCGGCGCCGCCGACGATCTCGACGTCTGGGCTGCCGACCAGCGCAACTGGTTGCTCGTGTGCATCCTGCCCGCCAATCAGCCCCCGCAGATCTTCCCCCGCACGCTCATGGAGCAGCCGCTGCCCACCCCGCAGCCCACCACGCAAGAAGGCGGCAACCTCTCGTCGGTGCTGAACCAGTTGCGCCGCCTCGCCTCCAGCTCGGATCCCCTCACGCGTGCCGGCGCCCTCATCGCCTCCGCCACCTACGAGCAGCAGCTCGGCCATCCCCTGGCGGCTGCCCGGATTTTCGCGGAAGCCGCCGACGTCCTGCGCCGCACGCCGGGTCTGGCCCGTTTCGCCTTCCGCGCCGAATTGCAGCGTACCGAGTCCCTCATCGCCGCCGGCGAGCTTGAGCGTGCCCGCGCCGCGCTGGCCGATTTCCTGCAGGGTCTGCTCGCCGACCATCCCGCCCGCCTCGGTCCCGTCGAAATCGCCCGCCTCCAGCAACTCGCCCGTGAGACGAGTCCCGCGGTCGACGACCATCTCACCGAACGCCTCGCCACGCTGGAACAGCGCGCGCTGCGCCGCGTTCGCTTCGTCGTCGCCGCAGAGTCCCTCGCTTGTGCCGCCGACACCACCGTCGGTCCCGACAGCCTCAGCTTCGTCACGGGACGGACCGACGCCGACGAGCCCGTCGTCGTCGCCGCCCGCACCACGGGCGATTCCGCACGCCTCGCCATCGCCGCCTCCGCTGAAGACCTGCTCGCGCATTACTTCAGTTCGCGCAGCGTCGCCAACCCGTGGCAGGTCGTGTTCCCCGCCGAGCAAGGTAACCGCCTCGCACTCGCCCGCCTCGGCCCCGCTTTCTCGCACGCCGTCCTCGTACCCGCCCCCACCGCCGCCGCCCGCCTCCACGACCTCGACCGCCGCCAACTCGCCGTACTCGCGGTTGCCGCCGCTGGTTCTGCCGGCGCTTGGGCTCTCGTCATCTGGATGATGACTCGCGTCGTCGCCCGCCAACGCCAACTCGCCCACCTGCAGAGCCGCTTCGTCGCCGACATCAGCCATGAGCTCAAGACCCCCCTTGCCCTCATCCGCCTCCTCGCCGAGACCATGGCCGCCCAACGCGTCCGCGACCCCGAGAAGATGCGCTCCTACCACGAAACCATTACCCGCGAGAGCGAACGCCTCGCCGCCCTCCTCGACAACATCCTCGACCTCGGCCGTATCGAGTCCGGCCGCAAGAAGTACGAATTCGCCGAGTGCGACCTCGCCCGCGTCGCCCGCCAGGCCTGGACGCTCTTCGAGCCCCAGTTCACCCAGGACGGCTTCGACGCTCATCTCGACGTCGCCCCCGATCTCCCCACCGTTCGCGCCGACGGCCAAGCCCTCCAACAGGTCCTCGTCAACCTCCTGCAGAACGCCCACCGCTACGGCCGTGAGGGCAAGTACGTCCGCCTGTCCGTGGCGCGCGAAGGCTACCTCGTCGTCCTCTCCGTCGAGGACCGCGGCATCGGCATGAGCCGCGCCGAACTCAATCGCCTCGGCGAGAGCTTCTTCCGCGCCGACGATTCCTACGTCCGCCAGACGCGCGGCGCCGGCCTCGGGCTCGCCATCGTCAACCACATCGTCACCGCCCACCACGGCAAGATCGAAGTCCACTCCCGCCCCGGCCAAGGCAGCAAATTCACCGTCTGGATCCCCATCCACCCTGATGCACCGGCCGCTTCAACCGGCCCCGGTGCCTAGCCCCCGTCCCCGCTCACCAATACCGCTCAAAGTGCACGTTCCCCGGCGCCTCGCGACTATCCAAGCTGAAGCCCCGCCCCTGCAGCAGCGTCGCCACGTCGTCGATCATGTCCGGATTCCCGCACAGAAACGCGTGGCAATCGGCCGCGTCCAGGGCCGCCCCCGTCACGCGCTCGAACGTCCCCGACTCCAACGCCGTCTGCACGCGTCCGCGCAACCCGCTCCACGCTCCCTCCGCCTCGCGCGTCACCAGCGGCACGTACCGCACGGTCTCATCCGCGCGTCACGCCGCCTCCAGTTCCGCCCGATACGCCAGATCCGCCGCATACCGCCCCCCGTGAATCAGCGGGAACCGCCGCCATCGCCCCTGTCCGCCGTACGTCCGCAGCATCGACAGAAACGGCGCCAGCCCCGTTCCGCTCGACACCATGACGAGGTGCGCGCTCGCCGGCGCCACGTCCATCGTGAACTCCCCCTTCGCCTCGCTGTCCATCCACAGCCGATCCCCCGGCGCGAGGTCCCACAGCCGCGGCGTCAGCGCCCCCTGATCAATCCGCACCACCAGGAACTCCGCGTGATCCCGCACCAGCGGCGACGATGCAATCGAGTACGCCCGCCGCGTGTACCGAATCCGTCCCGCCCGTACCGGTCGCACCACCGCCACCGCCGCCTGTCCGCCCGAACTCAGCCCGCTCGTCCCCGCCGGCGCTGCCGCCGCAACGTCCGATACCTCCGGCTTCGGCAAACCCAGCCGGAAGAACTGCCCCGGATGAAATGTCGGCACGGTTCCCGCATCCGGCCGCACCCGCACAATGCTCAGGGTGTCCGTCAGGTCCTCGCGCGACAACAAAACGGCGTTCGTGGCAGTGTTCTCTGTGGTCATTGTCCACAATGGTAGGCGCGCCGGCATGCGTTGGCACGAACTCGATTGTCCCCCCGCCCGATCGTCCCTACCGCCCGCGCTTCCCGTACAGCCCCTGCTCGCACGACACGACGAAATGCTCCGCCTGCCCCTTGAGATGCTCCCAAGACTTGCGGATCGTCTCGGCTTCGTCCGGCGAGATCACCCCGTCGTTCTCGATGCTCCGACTGATCTCGCCCAGCAATTCCCCAAAGTCCTGTACGACCCGCTGCGTCACCCCCAGAAGCTGCTCATCGCGCTCCGCCGCCTGCGCCTGCGGATTACGCACGAAGAAGCCGTTCGCCGCGTTGCACAGCCAGTTCACGACCCGATCGTCGTTGGTCTCTTCATACAGCAGACGCAAACGATCGAGCGGGTTGCGGGCTCCGGATGCGCCGGCGTCCGATTCCCCGGACTCCTGGCACCACTTGTAAACCAAGGCACTACTGACCTTGAGGCGCGCTGCGACGGCCTTGATCCCGACGCGCTCGGTGGCATCTCGCAAGATTTCCCAGGATTTCACGGCGTACCCTGCTCCCTGATCGCACGTGGACATGCACGCGGGCGCGACGCCCGCGCCGGTGCAGATTTTGCGGCCGCTCCGGGCGGGAGTCAATCCACTCCCCTGGCCCCATCCGCTCCCGGCGGCACGCCGCC
>CAZXHR010000104.1:0-15061 GCA_964640465.1 uncultured Opitutaceae bacterium | reverse complement strand
GCCTTCTTAACATCCCCACTTCTCCCTCATCTTCTGCTTCTTCCAATGGTTTTTCTAACAAGGAATCTCCGTCCTTAAGCTGCATCGCCCACAACTCTTGCCACTTATCGCTGCTGCGATGGGCTAAGCCGTACCGCAGCCCCCAATAGGAAGAGGCCAAATGACGATGCTTCACATACCTGCTATGTATCCTATGTTTCCAATATGTGCGTGAGAACATTGTCCCCTGTTTGGGAAGCTCTACTCCCCACTGAAGTCACCGCCGTATACTCGCTCTCGCAGAGCGTGCACCCGGAGCTACCTGAGCGAATAGAAGTATTTGAGGATAGGATTCGATTATTCCCGGAAGGCTGCCGGAAGATCGTTAGCGCTGGGCGGATTGCCGGCTATGGGCTCGCTCACCCGTGGATGATGGATGCGCCGCCTTCGCTTGATGCACTTCTCGGCGAGATTCCGATCCATGCCGATTGCCTGCATCTCCACGATGCCGTCGTCTTGCCAGAATTGCGTGGCCTTGGCGCAGGTCCGGCCTACATCGAGGAGATGGCCATAGTCGCACGAGCACATGGTGTCTCGATGCTCACACTTGTTTCGGTCTACGGCACAAATCGCCTCTGGGCACGCTGCGGCTTCACGGAACGCAACACTCCCGCCCTCGCCGCAAAGCTCGCTGCCTACGGTCCATCAGCGCACTACATGGTACGGTCTGTGTGATGCCTCGTTGCTGCTGGCGCTCAGCGGCCCGAAACGTCAGTGACAAGTACAACCATCCGGCGCAAAGTCTTCGCCTGATGTCCGTCCACGCCGATCAAGCCACCATTCCGGGCACTGTGCCCCCAGTGCACACCATACCGGTCTCGTTGGCTTCGGCTGTCGCCGCATACGGCAGCGTTCTGGTGCTCGATCCCTGCACGATCCACGTCCAAGCTGGCGCGCTCCAAGCTGGCCAAACGTCGCATTGGGATTTGGGTGGCGACGATTCGAGCATCCACCTTTTTTCGGCCGCCGAGCACTGTCTTGCGAAGGCCGGCCTGAAGCCCAGCCAGATCGGGGCCTACGTTTTCTGCGACGGGCCTGGGAGCCAACTCGGCATCCGGACCGCAGCAATGGCGATACGCACATGGCAAACCCTGCGGGGCACACCCACGCCGGTCTTCGCCTATCGCAGCCTGCGCGTCGCCGCCTTAGCCCATGCACGAACCGCCTCAGGCCCGTTTGCCGTTGTAGCCGACGCCCGCCGCGAGAGCTGGCATGCGGTGCGCGTCGCCGCCGATGGGACCGCGACCGATGTGCTCCGCGTCACTCGCGAAGAGTTAGCCGGCTGGCCCGAGCCGTTGCTCACACCCGCCGGCTTCCGCGCTTGGGCCCAACCGCCGCGCCCGGCCAGCATCTGCGGATACGACTGCGCCACGATGTTCGCAGCACTGGCCGACGAGCCGCTGCTATTCCCGGTAGGCGAACCCGAGCCATGGCTCTCTGCGCCGATCACCTACAAGACTTGGACCGGCGAGCGCCACCGCGCCACCTCCGCCTGATCTTCGCCCCGATCGCCCACGCCTAGCAGCACCCATTATTTCTTCAAACCCGGATGAATGCTCCCGACTCCCGTATGCCCCTGCGTTGCTGGGCCGAAATCGACCTCGGCGCGCTCGAGCGCAACCTCAAGCACATCCGCGCCGCCCTCCCCGCGCGACTCAAGTACGTCGCCGTCGTCAAGGCCGACGCCTATGGCCACGGCCTCCCGCAAGCCGCCGCCCGCCTCATGCACGCTGGCGCCGATCTCTTCGCCGTCGCCAACGTCACTGAGGCCACCGCCCTGCGCGAGCTCGGCCCCGGCTGGCCCATCCTAATACTCAGCGCCGTCCTCCCCGAGGAGGGCCGCTACCTCGCCGACTACGATCTCACCGCCGCCGTCTCCTCACCCGAGGAGGTCGACCGCTTCAATGACCTCGGCCGCCAGGCTGGTCGCCCCATCAGCGTCCATCTCAAGATCGACACCGGCATGGGCCGCCTCGGCGTCTGGGCCCCGCAGGCGCCCGAGCTGTATGCGAGGATTCGCGCCAGCGAGTTCGTGCGCCTCGATGGCGTCTTCACCCATTTCTCCAGCGCCGACAGCGACTCGAAATACACCCGCCAGCAGCGTCGCCTATTCCTGGAAACGCTGCAAAAGCTCCCCGGGCTCGACCGCAAACGCCTCGTCATCCACGCCGACAACTCCGCCGGACTCGAGACCCTCCAACGTCGCAGCCCAATCAACGCCGTGCGCGTCGGCCTGCTCCAGTTCGGCATCCTCCCGCACCCCAGCTCCATCCTCGCCGCCGTCCACGTCGAGCCGCTCTTCAGCTTCCACGCCCGCGTCGGCCTCGTTAAGCAGCTCCCGCGCGGCACCGCCGTAAGCTATAACCGCACCTACACGCTCACGCGCAACTCCACGGTCGCCATCGTGACCGCCGGTTACGGCGACGGCATCCCGATCTCCTGCAGCAACCGCGCCCACGTTCTCATCCACGGAAAACGCTGTCCCGTGCTCGGACGCGTCACCATGGACCAGACCATCGTCGACGTGACCGACAACCCCGGTGTCGCCGTCGGCGACCACGTCGTCCTCGTCGGCAAACAGGATGCAGAGGAGATCTCGGTCACCGAGTTCTCGGACTGGGCGGAGACCATTCCCTACGAAATCCTCTGCTCTGTGACAAAACGAGTTCCCCGCGTCTACCGCACCACCCTCGGCACCTGAACCCACAAATCATGTCCACGTCCGGAGAGTGGGCACACGGGCACCGCCGGCGACGGCGGCGCCCATTGCCACTGCCGTCGCACGTGGCGCAGCCGTATCGCCGTTGCCGGGCCGTCGGCTGGAAACTGCCCGCACGTCCCTCGCCGCGGCCAAGTCTCCACCGGCCGGCAGTAGCCCAAGAACCACGGTCCTTACCACACTGGGGGACCCAAACGCGCTCGGCTCAACCGAGCGAAAGTTCCTTCGTCCGCTCGCGGTAGAACTCCTCGCAGCGGGTCTGGATTTCCTTCGGATCGCGCAGTTCGAGCATCTCCTTGGCGAACTTCCTCGCGTCGGCCATCTTCATGTTCCTCACGAGGTATTTCACCGTCGGAATCAGCGGCGGGGCCATGCTCAGGCTGGTGGCGCCCAAGCCGAGCAGCAGCGCAGCGTAGACCGGATCGCCGGCCATTTCGCCACACACACCGGCAGGTAGCTTGTTGCGCGCGGCCTCCGAAAAGATCGTGCGCAGCGTGCGCAGCATCGCCGGATGCGTGGGCTGGTAGAGATGCGCAATGCGGACGTTGAGCCGGTCGATCGCCAGCGTGTACTGGATCAAGTCGTTGGTGCCGACCGAGAAGAAATCGCACTCCTCCGCGAGCAGATCCATCGTCGCCGCGGCGCTGGGGATCTCGATCATGCTGCCGACCTTCACCTTCGGGTCGAACGCCTGCCCACGCGCAGTGAGCTCCTGCTTCGCCTCCTCGAGCAGTCGGTTGGCCTGAGCGACCTCGTCCGTGCTTCCGATCATCGGATACATGATCTGCACGTTGCCCAGCGCGCTGGCGCGCAGGGCGGCGCGAAGCTGCTTCTTGAAGAAGTCCGGGCTCTCAAGGCAGATGCGGATCGCGCGGAACCCAAGGAACGGGTTCGCCTCGCTCTCGATGCGAGCCACGCCGCTCAGGTCCGCCTTGTCGCCACCGAGATCGAGCGTGCGCAGAACGACGGGGAGCGGCGCCAGCCCCTGCGCCACCGCGGCATACGCAGTGAACTGCTGATCCTCGTCCGGTAGATGCTCAGCGTTGAGGAAAAGATACTCCGTGCGGTAGAGCCCCACGCCGTCGGCCTGGTAGTTGCGCACCAGCTCGACTTCCTCGGCCTTCTCGATGTTGGCCAGGAGCTGCACGCGCACCCCGTCCTGAGTCTCCGCCGGCAGGCGGTTGACGGACATGATGCGCGACTCGACCGTGCGGCGCTTCTCCTGGAGTTTGCCGTAGCGGAAAAGCGTCTGCTCCGTAGGATTGAGAATGATGTGGCCGTCGTAGCCGTCGAGGATCGCCCACGCTCCGTCGCGCGCGATGTCGGTGATGCCCTTCGCGCCGACCACCGCCGGGACCTTCAACGAACGCGCCACGATCACGGCGTGGCTGGTCCGGCTGCCGCCCGCGGTCACGATGCCCAGCACGTTGCTGCGGTCGATGCTCGCGGCGTCGGAGGGGCTGATGTCCAGCGCCGCCACGATGCGATTCTGGAGGATCGAGCTGAGGCTCGCCGCCGCCTGCCCCAGCAGGGCGTGCAGCACGCGCTTCGACACGTCGCGGATGTCCGCCACACGTTCCCGTAGGTACTCGTCGGGAATCTCCTCGAACGCCTTCACGTACCGCTGCGAGACACGGTGGAAACACGCCTCGATGTTCAGGCCGGTGTTCTCCATCTCGCGGATCGTCTCGCCGATCAGCGCCTGGTCCTCGAGCACCATCAGGTGCGCATCGAAAATCTTCGCCTCGTCCTCGCCCAGGTTCTTCGAGACCTCGCCGCGCACGCGCCCGATCTCCTTGCGCGTCTCGACCAACGCATGGTCGAACCTCGCGATCTCCTCCACACGCCGAGCCGGGTCGATCTGGAACTCCGGCAGGTCCAGGTCCTTCTGCACGTAGAGGAAGATCTGCCCGTAGGCGATGCCCTGCGACGCGGCGATTCCCTTGACGACGATTTCGGACTGGGCGGCTTTGTCCATTGCGTGGGAAGTCTTTCGGAACACCCGTGGCGGATGCGGCCGAAAGTGAAACGCCGCAACTTCCGCACCGTCAACCGCTTTTCCCCGCTCAACCCAACCGGGCCGCCGCCGCGAACGCCCCCGGTCCCCACGCCTCGCGCACGACCTCCGTCGCCGCACGGTCCGCGTCGCCGTTTTCCGGCAACAACGCGTAGCACGCGCTCCCGCTCCCGGTCAGGTGCAACCGCAGCCCGCACCGCTCCAGCAGCCGCGCCGCCAGCGCCGGCAGCGCCAGGAATTTCCCGAACGCCACCGGCTCGAACGAGTTCGCCAGCAACGCCTCCAGCTCCAGCTCGCCGTGCCGCCACGCCGCCAGCCGCGCCTCCGCCTGCGCCGCCGGCGTGTAGCTGCCGGGCGCACCGGCCACCAGCCGGCCGTACGCCCACGGCGTCTCGATCCCGAAGCCGGGCCGGCACACCAGCACCCGCCGGCCGGTCAGCCGCGCACGCTCCGCCGTCGACAGAAACGCAAGCCGCTCGCCCCGCCCGCGCATGATCGTCGGCGCGCCGGCCAGGAACAGCGGGCAATCCGAGCCGAGCCCCGCTGCGATCTCCGCGAGCTTCGCCTCGGGCAGCGCCGCCTCGGCGAGCCGTTGCAGCCCGCGCAGCGCCGCCACGCCGTCGCTGCTGCCGCCGCCCATGCCGGCGCCGGCGGGCGTGCGTTTCTCCAGTTCGAAGCGCACCCGCGGCGCCCGTCCGCCGGCCGCGCGCCAGGCCGCCGCCGCCTTCAGGACGAGGTTGCTCGCATCGGTCGGCACGCCGGGCGCGGCGCACACCAGCTCGTCGGCGCCACCGGCCGCACCAAGCGGCGTCACCCTCAACGTGTCGCCGAAATCCAGCGGAGCCACCAGCGACACGAGATCGTGGAAACCGTCCGCCCGCCGCCCGGTCACGGCGAGGAAGAGGTTGAGTTTGGCGGGCGCGAAGACGTCGATCGATGGGCTTGCGTTCACAGGGAAAAACGCTGCGGTGGAACGCTCGAAACGTACGAACGCGCCTCCATGAACTGCGACCTTATTCTCGCCCTCGATTGCGAAACCGCCGACGAAGCGGCCCCGATCCTCCGCCAGCTCTCCGGCCGCCTGCGCTGGGTCAAGATCGGCCTCCAGATGTTCACGGCCGACGGCCCCGACTACGTCCGCCGCGTCGCCGACCAGGGCTTCAACGTCTTCCTCGACCTCAAGCTCCACGATATCCCGAATACCGTCGCCAAGGCCGTCCAATCCCTCGCCCCGCTGCCCATCGGCATGCTCACGCTCCACACCTCCGGCGGACGCGAGATGATGGAATGGGCCGTCAAGGCCCAGCGCCAGCACAAGCCCGAGCTTCTCCTCCTCGGCGTCACCGTCCTCACCTCTATGGACGACGCCGCGCTCAACGGCACCGGCGTACCCGGCACCGCCGCATCCCAGGTCGAGCGCCTCGCCAAGCTCGCCGCCTCCGCCGGCATGTCCGGCCTCGTCTGCTCCCCGCACGAGGTTGCCCCCCTGCGCGCGGCGCTCCCGGCCGGCGTCCAGCTCGTCACCCCCGGTGTCCGCCCCGCGGATTCGGCCAAGGACGAGCAGAAACGCGTCATGACTCCCGGCGATGCCGCCCGCGCCGGCTCCAGCTACATCGTCGTCGGCCGCCCCATCCTCCGCGCCGCCGACCCGGCCGCCGCCGCCGCCGCCATCCTCCGCGAACTCGGCCGCTGATCGCATGAGCTCCGCCGCCATCTTCCTCTGTGCCGGCCGCGGCACCCGCATGAAGGCCATCGCCGACGACAAGGTCCTCGCGAAGGTCGCCGGCAAACCGGTGTTCCTTCACTCTGTCGAGGCCTTCGTCGAGAGCGGTCTCACGTCCACCTTCGTCTTCGTCTTCCGCTCGATCGCCCAGAAACGCCAGATCGAGAAATGCGTCCGAGCGCTCCGACTCTCGCCCGCCCAGCGCATCGTCTACGTGCGCGGCGGTGTCGAGCGCCAGGAATCCGTCCGCCACGCCCTCGAGGCGCTCCCGCCAACCGTCGAGTGGGTCTTCATCCACGACGCCGCGCGACCGATGGTCCGCGCCCCGCTCATCCGCCGCTTCGCCTCGCTGGCCAAAAGTCGTGGTTCCGCCGTCTTCTCACACCGCGTCGTCGACACCGTCAAAGAGCTGCCCTCCGCCGCCGATCCCGCCGAGGCCGTGCCCGCGCGCACCCTCGAGCGCAGCCGTCTCTGGGCCACCGAGACGCCCCAGATCTTCCGCCGCACCGAGATTCTGGATGCCTACAACTCGCTCGCCGAGAACCGTCGCGTGACCGACGACGCCCAGGCCATGGAGTTCGCCGGCAAGCCGGTGTTCTTCTACGAGAACCCCGAGCCGAACCCGAAGCTCACCACGCCGCGCGACCTCGCCTACGCCGAGTTCCTCTTCGCCCAACGCGACGCACTACCCCAGCGCAAACGCTGAGTCCCGAGCCGGGCGGGCGACACTCAACTCGCCCCCTCGGCACCGACTGCCGTCGCAAGCGTTGCTTCGGCCGTTTCTCTCTGGCGGATGCGCCCGAACTGCGGTGCCACACCGCCGGCGCGCATCGTCCCCGGCTCCCGCGAAAATCCAACTACCCTACGTCTCCACCCCAACGGAGGCTGAAGGATTCCCCAGGACATACGAGATCACATCGGCTGCAGTATAGGATTCCGCGTGGGCAGGCAGGAGCAGGGCAACCTGTTCGAGGTCACTGCCTGCGGTCAAAATCGACGGCTCGCACGTGCCGTCGGGGCGAACTTGGGCCAACCCGGCCGCCGACATCAGTCCGTTGCAGAGGCATTTCCGGCCGGTCGTCGCGGCGGAGTCCCCGTCCTTACGCGCAAAATCCGCCTCGGGTTCGGCCGCACATCGATAGCCGAGTGTCCCGTCGGCGCGTGCGCAGGGCTGCCGCAGGTATCCGAGATCGCAGACACGCGCGCGGTCCGCATAGACGTCCGCGGCCGAGAGCGTGCCGGGCAGCTGCACCACCTTGAACGGGAACCCCGTTGGCGAAGCGAGAGGATCAGTAAAAACGCTTCCCGTCCCAGCCCGGACTTGTCGGCACACATCGCGTTTCAACGCGGGTGCGATCGCCGATTCCTCGCAGAAGGCGAACGCCGTGCCGATCTGCACACCCGTCGCCCCGGCTGCACGGGCAGCGGCGAGGTGTCCGGAATCGGCGCAACCGCCGGCAAGCCAGAACGGAAGCCCGATCGCGGCAATCTTGGGAAGATCTGGCAGATCGCGGGGCCCGTACAAAGGCTCACCCGAGGCGCTGAGTTGCATCGGGCCACGCGGAGGCGCGTTGTGGCCGCCAGCGGACCCGCCCTCGACGATGAACCCGTCGACGCGGCCGGTGGATTTCTTGGCCAGGGTGATCGCTAGCGTGGCGGACGAGACGATGGCAAGAAACTGGGGCCGACGAAGGATCGGTGCGGGCTCGCCGTGGAACTCGGCCGGAGAGAACCGGGCCATCGTCTTCGCGGCGCCCGGTGCCGCTTCGGCGACATCGATCTCGAGCTCGGCGGTCTCACCTGCAGCGAAGCGGTCGAGCACGCCGGGAATCTCGCGGGGGATTCCCGCCCCCATGAGCACGTAATCCACGCCAGCTAGCATCGCACCGTAGAGCGAGGCGAGTGTGCCCACCTGCACCTTTTCCAGCAGGTTGATCCCAACGGGATTCCCGTGCCCCTGCTTGGCGAGATAGACCTCGGAGAAGTTCGCAACAACGGTCAGCTCGTTCAGTGCGCTGGAAGGTTGCACGCTCGGCATCGGTACCGACTTGAACGGCGCCGCATCCGGCTTCCCTCCCGGCACGTAGTAGGCCGCACGCACGCGCTCGGCCATCGCGGGGATGGGAAAATGCGCCATCGCATCGGCCATGTGCCCGCCGACATCGCCAGACTGGAGACGACGCGCGAAGACGACGGCGAGCAGCGTGCCGGAAACGACGCCGAGCTGACCGAGTTGAGCGACCGAGCGAGCGAGCCGCCAGTTGGAGACGGCGACGCCCATGCCGCCTTGGATGATGGTGGGGAATGACATGATTGGCCTGAAAACCCGTCCCTCACCGTTGAGGGAGCGTGCGCAGCGGGGGGAATTGGGCCCAAGCATGTCACGCGCAAGGCGCGTGGAGGAATGAACCGAGATCGACCGACGAGCGACAGCGACAGTGCGGGAACTCCGCCACAAGGGAAGGCGCAATTGCACGCCTTCTTTGGAATATTGCGGACAGACCGAACCCCGTATCGAAGGGGAAATATCCGGAGCGCATGAAGCCGCCCCAATGGCGCCAGCTTCAACGCCTTGCGCGCTCACAAGGAGCGGCGGACGGGGCACGGTTCTCAGAATGCAATTGCTATTCCGCCGCCGCGGCGCCACCACTGTGGCTCTTCGTTAGAGTTACGTTAAGAGACAGACACTGGTGAATCTTCAGTTGGAGTTAGCTCTTCAGGGATGATTCGAAACCCGATGGTCGGGAACAGCCTGCCGTTCGGACGCGAATCGACGAAACACATCCATGAGCAATTCAAAACTGTATGTCGGCAACATGTCCTTCGAGACCACCGAGTCCGACCTCCGCACCGCCTTCAGCCAGTTCGGTACCGTCAGTGACGTCTACGTCGCGATGGACAAGTTCTCCGGCCGCGCCCGCGGCTTCGCCTTCGTGACCATGAGCACGCCCGAAGAGGCCAAGCTCGCCATCGAGAAGATGAACGGCACCAACCTCGGCGGTCGCGATCTCACCGTGAACGAAGCCCGCCCGAAGGAAGAAGGCGCCGGCCGTTCGTTCGGCGGCGGCGAGCGCCGTGGCGGTGGCTTCGGTGGCGGCAACCGCCGCTACTAAGTCCGCTTCCGGGATCAACATCTCCCCTTTGCAACGGGCCGCTCACGCGGCCCGTTTTTTTTGTGCGCGGGAGGACGAACCCACCGCAACCGGCCCGCTATCGGCTCGCACGGAGCCCCGGTCCGTTCATCGCAGGCTCCGCCCGTTGCCCAACCCCACAGCCCGGAGCACACCGTCGACCGTAAGCCGGCTTGCCCACGAAACGGCTTCTGCAAGCCTGCAGCCGCGCGGTGTCGCAAACCCTATGGAAGCTTTCCTCGTCCTCCTCTCGCTTGCCCTGCTGGTCTGCATCTTCGTCCTTCCCATCGTCGCGCTGGTAAAAGCCAGCGGAGCCAGCAACGCCGCAGAGCGGCTCGCCGAAGAACTCCGCTCGCTCCGGCTCGAAGTCTCGATCCTGAAACGCCGCCTCGCCGAAGGCGCTGCGCTGGCCCCGCAGCCACCGCCCGCCGGCCAGCCCGCAGCAGCGCCAGCGGCCGCCACCGTCACGCCCACGCCAGCCCCGGCCCATCCGCAGCCTCCGCCCGCCGTCGCCGCCACTGCCGCCACCGCAGCGCCACAGCCGCCCTCCGTCTCCGCACCGGCCGTGCCGCCTCCGCCCGCCCCGGTGCAGCCCCCGGTCATCCCGCCGCCGATCCCGGTGCCGCTCGCACGTGAGGCCGCACCCGCGCCCGCAGTGCTGCCACCGCCGCTCGCCGCGCCGGCACCTGTCGCCGCATCCCGGACACCGCTGCCCCAGCCTCCGCCCGCGCTGCCGCCGGCCCCGGCCAAGTCTGAGCCGGCCTTCAGCTGGGAGCAGTTCGTCGGCGTGAAGCTCGCCGCCTGGATCGCCGGCGTCGGCCTGCTCTTCACGGCCATCTACTTCCTCAAATACTCGATCGAGCATGGCTGGATTCCGCCGGCCGTGCGCGCCGCGCTCGGCTTCCTCGCCGGCGCCGGCCTGATCGTCGGCGGTCTCGCCAGCATCCGCCGCGCCTTCGCCGCCGCCGGCCAGACCCTCGTCGGCACCGGCATCGTCGTGCTCTACGCCGTCACCGTCGCGTGCCGACGCTACTACGAGTTCGACTTCTTCCAGGGCCCGGCCGCCGGCGGTCTGTTCGTGCTGATTACCGTCGCCGCGTTCCTGCTGGCGATCCGTCTCAACGCCCAAGTCATTGCGCTTCTCGGCGTCCTCGGCGGCTTCGCCACGCCGATCATGCTCTCCACCGGCGTCAACAACCCGCCCGGCCTCTTCGGCTTCATCGCGGTCCTCGACCTCGGCCTGCTCGCCATCGCGCTCCACCGCCGCTGGGACTACCTCGCCACCCTCGCCGTGCTGGGCACCGTCATCATGGAGATCGGCTGGGCGGAGAAGTTCTTCGCCGTCGGTAAACTGCCCGTCGCCGTCACCGCCCTGGTCGGCTTCAACCTCCTCTTCGCCCTCGCCGTCTACGTCGCCCGCCGACTCGGCCGCGCCTCCGACTGGCTCGCCGCCGCCGCCGTTATTCAGGCAACCGTCGCCTTCGGCTTCTCGCTCTTCTTCTCGTTCGACGAGTTCGTCGCCATCCGCGCCGGCTGGGTGCTGGGCAACCTGCTCCTCGCCGATCTCGCGCTGCTGGCCGTGTGCGCGCTGCACCGCTCCTTCTCCCGCCTCTCGCTGGCCACCGGCCTCGCGACCTTCGCCGTCACCGCGATCTGGATCGGCAACGCCGTCGACAACGCCCTTCTGCCGTGGGCGCTCGGCTTCGTGGTCGTCGTCGCCGCGTTGCACGGCGCGTTCCCGTTCTTGCAGGAGCGTCTCGAACCGGGCACCGACGCCCGCCGCTGGAGCGCGCTGTTCCCGCCGCTGGGCCTGATCCTCATGCTCATCCCGCTCGCCCGCATGGACGAGGTGGGCTGGTGGCTCTGGCCGGCCGTGCTCGTGCTCGATCTCTTCGCGCTGGTCGCCGCCGCGCTCACCCGCCTGCTCGGCGCGCTCGCCGCCGCGCTCCTGCTCACCCTGGTCGTGCTCGCCACGGCCATCGGCCAACTGCCGGGCGGCTATAATGGCGGCGGCGGCCGCGAGCTCTTCCTCGTCGCCGCCTTCGCGGTCCTCTTCTGCGCCGGCGCCGTCTGGCTCCTGCGCCGCTTCGGCGGGAAACTCGGCGACGCCGCCCCCGACTGGTCCGCCTACCTGCCCGACGCCACCGCCGGCCTCCCCTTCGCCCTCCTGCTCATGCTCGTCTTCAAGCTCCGGCCCGACGACCCGTCCTCGATCTTCGGCGTCGCGCTGCTGCTGGGCGCGATGCTCGTCGGGATCGCCGTCGTCGCCCGCCGTGGAGCCTCCGTCCTCGCCGCCCTCGCGGGCACGCTGCTGGTCGAGTACTGCTGGTGGGGCGAGTGTTCGTACAACGGCGACGCTCTCGTCGCGCTGGTCTGGTTCGCCGCCTTCGGGCTGGGCTACCTCGCGCTGCCGTTCCTCTTCCGCCGCCGCATCCTCGAGCTCCAGCCGCCGTGGGCCGCCGCCGCGCTCGCGCTACCGCTGCACTTCTTCCTCATCAACCGCGCGCTCTCGGCGCTGCTCCCGGAGTTCGTCGCCGGCTTCGGCGGCGCGCTCCCCGCGCTGTGCATCCTGCCGCCGCTGGCCGGGCTGATCGTCCTGCTGCGCACGATTCCGGCCGACGCCCCATGCCGCCTCAACCGCCTCGCATGGTTCGGCGCAGCCACGTTGTTCTTCATCACGCTGGTCTTCCCGCTCCAGTTCTCCAACCAGTGGCTCACGATCGCCTGGGCGCTCGAGGGTGCGGCGCTGCTCTGGCTCTTCCACCGCATCCCGCATCCGGGCCTGCGCGCGGCCGGTGCGGCGCTGCTCGCCGCGGTGTTCGCCCGCCTCATCCTCAACCCCGCCGTCCTCCACTACGCCGAGCGCAGCGACACGCCGGTGTTCAACTGGATACTCGGCACCTACGGCGTGGCCGCCGTCTGCTGCTTCGCCGGCATGAAGCTCCTCGCCCCGCCGCGCGACCGCCTGCTGGGCCTGAACGTCCCTCCGATCCTCGCCACCTTCGGCACCGTCCTCGCCTTCGCCCTCGTCAACTTCGAGATCGCCGACTTCTTCACTCCCGCCGGCAGCTATGTGCGCCTCGAGTTCAGCGGCGATTTCGCCCGCGACATGTCCTACACCATCGCCTGGGCGCTCTTCGCGCTCATCATGATCGTGCTGGGCATCCGGCACCGCCTCCGCGCCGCGCGCTACGCCGCGCTCGTGCTCCTCGGCGTCACCTGCCTGAAACTGTTCCTCCACGACACCGCGAGCCTCGAGACCGTCTGGCGCATCGCGGCCTTCGCCGTCGTCTCCGCCGTAGCCCTCGCCGCCTCCTTCCTCTACCAGCGGTTCCTCCGCGCCAACCCGCCCTCCGAACAATGACCACGCTCCGCCTCCTCGCCCCGCTGGCCGTCCTCGCCGCCGTCTCCATCGCCTCGGCACTCGACACCGCAGCCTGGGAGTTCCGCCAGACCGTCGCCCTCGACCGCGCCGGGCCCGTCCGCCTCACACTCCCGCTGGAAACCCTCGACGCCGCCCGCGCCGACCTCGCCGACCTGCGCCTCCTCGGACCCGACGGCGCCGAGATCCCCTTCGCCGTCGTCCGCCGCGACACCGCCCGCCCGGCCACCGAGCGCATCCCGCTCCAGGGCCGCCTCGAAGGCAACGTCACCGTCGTCGAGTTCAGCCTCGCCAAGACCGCTCCCATCCAGCGAATCCGCCTCGACACCCCGGCCGCCGTCTTCGTGAAGGCCGCCACCGTCGAGATCGAGTCGGAGCCCGGCCGCTGGCAACGCGTCGTCGACTCCGCCCTCGTTTTCCGGATGCAGGGCGGCATGGAGCAGCTCGCCGTCGAGCTGCGCGGCGCCCAGGCCCGGACCGTCCGCGTCTCGCTCGACAACGGCGACGGCGCCACGCTCCCCATCACCGCCGTCGTCGTCGAGACCGGCGGCGCCGAGCCCGAGCCGCTCGTCGACCACCCCATCGCCATCGTCGCCACCGAGCAGGAGGCCGGCACCACCCGGCTCACCCTCGACCTCGGCCACCGCCACCTCGCCCTCGGCGAGCTAGTCCTCTCCGCCCGCGAAACCGTCTTCCAGCGCCCCGCCCGCCTCGTCGCCCAGCGCGCCGCCGACGAGGAAGTCGTCGAGGACACACTCGCCACCGGCACCTTCGCCCGCCTCATCTTCCCCGGCGACCGGAGCTATTCCCAACTCGCCCTGCCCGTCGACACCGTCCTGCCCGACTCCCGCATCGAGCTCGTCCTCGACAACGCCGACAGCCCGCCGCTCTCCGGCATCAGTCTCGCCGCGCGTCTCCGCCGCGTGGACATCGCTTTCGCGGCCCCCGCCGCCGGCACCTACACGCTCCTCTCCGGCGCACCCGAATCAGCCGCGCCGCACTACGACGTCGCTGCCTTCGCCGCCGACTGGGGCCGACTTCCGTCCACCGCGGCCGCCTCAGCCCCCCGCGCCGCCAATCCCGGCTACCGCCCCGCGCAGCTCCCGGCCGAGATCCCGGAGTTCGGCGGCCCGCTCGACTCCACCAAATGGAGCCAACGCCGCGCCGTCCGCATCGCCGAGCCCGGCGCGCAGATCCTCGAGCTCGACGCCGCCGCGCTCGCCCTCGCCCGCGCCGACCTCGCCGACCTGCGCCTCGTGCGCGACGGCCGCCAGGTGCCCTACCTGCTCGAGCGCACCTCGCGCGTCCGCACCGCCGCCCTCGAGCTCGTCGCCGCGCCCGACACCAAGCGCCCGACCGTCGGCCGTTGGGAGCTCGCGCTCCCCGTCGCCGGCATGCCCGTGCAGAGCCTGCGCCTGACCATCGGCGAGCCGCTCTTCGCGCGCACGGTCGTCGTCGGTGAGATTCTCCCCGACTCCCGCGGCCACGCCTGGCCGCGCATTCTCGGCAGCGCGAGTATCCAGCGCAGCGCTCTCGCCGAGCCAACCGTCTTCACAGTCCCGCTCTCCTCGCGTCCGCAGACGGGCAAGCTCTTCGTCGAGATCGACCACGGCGACAACGCCGCCTTCGCGCCCACCAAGGCCGAGGCGCTCTACCCCGTCCGCCGCCTGCGTTTCCGCGCCGGCCAGACCGCCGCGTACACCCTCCTCTACGGCAACCCCACCGCCTCAGCCCCGCGCTACGATCTCCAGCTCGCCGCCCCGCGCCTGCTCTCCGCCGCGCAGCACACCGCCAGCCTCGACGCCGCCGGCGGTACCGGCGGCGCGCGCGCGATGCTCGACCTCGGCGGTCCGGTCGTTCGCTACATCTTCTGGGGCGCGCTCGCGCTCGTCGTCGTCTTCCTCGTCTGGCTCGTCGCCAAGCTCCTCCCGAAACCGCCCGCCGCCTGAGCCGCCCGCACGCCGCGCGCCGCGTTTCGCGCCGGCTGCGGCGTGCCGACCCTAATCCTCACGATTCGCGGGGTTGGGTGCATTTTTGGTGAAGGCGGCGG
>CAZXHR010000103.1:0-15099 GCA_964640465.1 uncultured Opitutaceae bacterium | reverse complement strand
ACAGGCTGTAACGGCAGGTCCATTGCACCGCCGACAGCAGGAAGTTCAGCACCAGCGCGCTCTTGCGCCGGCCCCACAGCAGCGACAGCGCCTCGCGCATCCGCCCCACCGGGCGCGACGTCGCCCCCCGCCGGACCCGGTGCCGCGCCGGCAGCCGCTGCCCCCTGCCAAAATGCGTCGCCCCCGCCAGCCGCTCGACCAGCCGGTGAAACCACGCGCTGCGCAGCAGCGCGACCAGCAGTCCCACAGCTGCCAGCGCCGCCAGAAAACCCGGCAACACCACGCGGCTGTCGACCCGCTCCAGCACCTTGGCGAAAAGCGCATCGTGCAGCATCACCCACGCGGCGAACGGCGCCAGCAACGCGAAGAACAGCACGTCGATCGCCGCATCCGACGCCAGCATCGAGCCGCTGTGCGCCACCGGGACTCCGGCGCGCTTGAGCAGCGTCAGCCGGATCACCGCGCCGCCGATGCCTGCCGGCGTCGCCGCAACACCGAATTCCTGCGACAGCGACGCCTGCAACGCCGTGCGGTACTTCAACGGGTATCCCAGCGCCCGGCAGAACAGCCAAACCCGTGCGCCGTTGCACGCCCACGCCGTGAACACCATCCCCACCAGCACCGGCAGCCAGAGCGGATTGAACAAGCGCAGCTGCGTCCATGTCTCCGCGCGCACGGTGAAGCAGAAGACGACGACCGTCGCCACGCCAGCCAGCGCCACGCCCTGCAGCACCCAGCGCAGCATCCTGCGCGGCTCGATGTGGACCGGCGGTTTCATGTCGTGGGGCATCCCTTCAGGGCGCCCTGTGGGCCCTGCGAGCCGTCGCGCTCCATACCGCCCGCATCTCCGGGGAAAGGCGGACGACGGGTCTCCCTCTGCAGGACAGCCGACATCCGGGAGCCAGCATAGGACCGCCAGGGCGGGCTGAAGCGCCGCCCTACGTTTCGCCCGCTCACGCTCCACCTCCCAGCGGCGGCGTCCCCGCCGGCAGCAGGTCGCGATAGCATGCCGCCGAGCGGTCGCGCAGCGAACGCGCAAGCGCCAAGCGCACCGAGCGCTCGATCGAGGGATGCGAAAAATCCACCGGGTGCACCGCCACGCGCAGCACGGACGAGCGCCGGTTCCACGCGCCCCACAGCCGCACCCAACCGCGCGAGCAGATCCGCCGCCACGCCGCACGCGTGCTCCACACGAGCACCGGCGCAGGAACGCATTCGCCGCTCTGCAGCAGCTCGACTCGGCCCCAGCGCGTCGTGTAGCCGAAACCCAGTTTCGCCAGCGCCGCGCGCGCGGCGTCGCTCAGCAGCCACGCCGGTGCGGTGAAACCCCACACCGGCACGCCGCACCCGTCGCGCACGATCCGCAGCCCCTCGCGCAGCCGCTCGGCGGCGTCGGCCTCGCCGATCTGGTAGAACTCGCCCTCGCCTGCCGTGTAGTGCTTGCCCATCGCGCGCTGGACGGCGTTGCCGGTCACCTCCGCCGCCTCGTGCACGAAGGCGTGCAGGCAGACCTCATGTCCCTCGGCCACGCGGGCGCGCAGCCAGTCGGCAAACTCACGATCCTCGTTGCACGGCGTCGCGCCGTGCCAGCGCGGCACGACCAGCAGGGAAGCCCGCGCCACGCCGAGCTCGCGCAGCATCGCCAGGAACCGCTCGCACTGCGCCCGCGACCCGGGATGCAGGTCGTGGAAGGAGACGATGAGTTTGCGGGCGGTTGGCTCAGGGGTCCTCATCTTTTCTGTTCAGTCTCCGATGGAGCTCGGGGCTCTCCCTCCGAATGAGTTCTCGCCACATCTTATCGCGTCGAGCTAGGGCGAAAAGAGTCCACCCGATCGCGGTTATGGTCAGTACCGGAGCGACGTACGTGTCGGGTATGCCGATCCCGAACCAGCCCAAGATCCAGCCGATCAGGCCAATGCCGCTCAATGCAGTGGCTATGTACCAGTTGTCGATGCGCAGCGAGGCGTACCAAGGTCTCGAAAGGGTTTCGAGGCGTTCCCTATGAAGCCTAACCTCGCGGCCTTGGTGCAAGTGCCGCGGTTCGCGATCTGTTTTCATGGGAGGCATCGCTTGTTCGTGTCGGATCGCTCCAGTCCCCTCACACCCGCCCGGTGTTCGGGTCGTATTTCGTGAAGTCCATGAACGCCGTGGCGAGGTAGACGGGCTCGCTAGTGAGATGGTCCCACTTCGAGATGCGGCGGCGCTCCAGGATCTTGAACCCGTAGCGCTCGAACATCCGCGGCGTGCGCGTGTCGTCGCGCACCTGCATCTGCCCGAACACGCCGCGCACGTCGCCGCGCGCCGCCAGCGCCTTCACGTACGGGAAGATGAGCAGCCGCGTGGCCTGGCCGTTGCGGTACGGCGGGAGGAGGTTGATGTGGAAATGGGCCATGCCCTTCGGCGCGGGCGGCGTCTCCTTCCCGGCGCGGGTGAAGATCCACCAGAGAAACTTCAAGCTGGCGCGGTTGTAGCGGAACGTCGCAATCCGCCACAGCCCCTTCGGCACGATCACGAACGCCAGCAACAGCGCTCCGATCCAGGCGTTGAAGCGGTAGCGACGGCAGCCGAGCAGGTAGCCGACGACCTCGCCCGTCTGGTCGTCCTCGGCGATGAGCGAATAGTCGTACTCCCAATCCGTGTAGTAACGCGTGAGGTAGTCGGCGAAGACGTCGCGGTCGCAGAAGATCGGATCGATCGGGTTGCCCATGCAGCCGGTGTCGGCACAGATGCGGCGGACGGCCGCGCGGTCGGCAGGTGTGTAGGGACGGACTCGGCAGGTGGGCATCGCGAAGGAAGGAAGAACGAAGAGTGAAGAAGGCGGAAGCCGGAAGACTGCTGGCGCTCCGCAGTGCGCGCCTCGGCTGCGATCACCGCGCGCGGGCAGGATCGGGCGAGGGAGCCGGCGAGGCCGAGCGAGGTTGCGCTGCAGCGCGCTTGCGCCGGTTCTCGTCGATGAGGCGCTGGTAGAGGGCAAAGATCCGCTCGAAGGTGCGGTCGATCGAGAAGCGCTCGGCCATGACACGGTGGCGGGCCGTGCGTTCGTCGAATGTGAGCGCCGGCCGGCTCAGCGCGACCCCGATGGCGGCCGCGAGCGCCTCGGGCGTGGCGGCATCCGCGAGCAGCGGTGCAGTCTCGCAGGAGAGGCTCTCCTCCAGCCCGCCGCCGCGCACGGCGAGCACCGGCGTGCCGCAGGCCTGCGCCTCAAGGGAAACAATGCCGAAGGTCTCCCAGCGGCCGGCGTGGACGAAGAGATCGGCGGCACTGTAGAGATCGGCAAGGCGGTTGGCAGATTCGCAATACGGCAGCCAGGTGAGGTTCGGCCGCCGGTTGGCTTCGAGGTGCACCCAGTCGTCGAGTTCGCCGTCGCCGACAAGCGCCAGGTGCACGGGCGGCGAATCGGGCGAAAGCCGGTCGAGTGCACCAATGAGATTCTTGATGCCCTTCTCGCGCGCGAGCCGGCCGACGAAGAGCAGCAGCCGCGCCTCGGCCGGCACGCCAAACTCGGCACGCACGCGCTCGTATGAGGTGCGCGGGCGGAAGAGCTGCGTGTCGGTGCCGAGCGGGATGTGCTCGATGCGCTTGATGCCGCCACGGTGCAGCGTTTCCACGAGATGCCCGCTGGCGACGATGGTGGCGTCCATCCGGTTATAGAGGCGGCGGATGTAGCGGCGGATCGGAGCCGAGAGCCCGCGGGCGATGAGCTTGCCGGAGAAGCGGACGATCGTGCGGTCGAGCGCGCGGGGAAAATCCGAGTGGTAGAAGGCGACGACGGGGATGCCGAGCTGCCGGCCGGCCTCCAGCCCGATCCACGCGGTGCGGTACGGGTCGCCGATCTCGATCAGGTCCGGCTTCTCGCGGCGGACGGCCTCGAGGATGCGCTGCTTGTTGAGCAGCATCCGGTAGCTTTTCGAGCCGGGCAGACGCGCCGACTCGATCTCGTAGACGGCGTGGTTCGGGCCGGCGGTGACATGGTTGCGGTACGAGGGAATGATGAGGACATGCCGGCAGCCCGGGCGCGCCTCGAGGCGGGCGCGTTTGTCGGCAAGGTAGCGTTTTACGCCGCCGCCGAGCGGGCTGTGGAACTGGGCGATGTCGCAGATCGTCATTCTGGCAAGTCGAGGCGGGGAGGTTGGGCCGTGCGGTCCGGGGCGACAACCCCTTATCTGCGCAATCCCGCCGCACCAATGCAGTCACCAAGCGCAGGAGACCGGAAACGTGCTCGCGCCGCCTGCGCTTCTTCGCTCGCTTTGTTCCGATGAAACTCCGTCGCCCCGGCACAGTCCTGATCGCCATCGTCGGGCTCTCGCTGCTGCTGCGCGGCATGGCCTACGCCTGGCTTCTGCACACGGCGCTCCCGTGGTTTCCCGAAGCAGCCACTGCGTCGGACATGCACGCCACCTGGGAGTGGTCGGACAAGATCCTAGCCGGCGACCTCCTCGGCCACGACACCTACCATCCGGCCTTCGGCTGGATGATGGAAGCCGCTTCGCCGGCGGACTGGGCCCAGCGTTGGGGCGATATCCATATTTTCCAGCAGGAGCCGCTCTACGCCTATTTCGTCGCAACCCTCCGCTGGCTGCTTCCCTCCCCACTGCAGGCAATCCCGCTGCTGCAGCTGTTGCTCGGCGGCATCCTGCTGCCCTGGGCCGTGTACGCGCTGGGTCGCCAGATCGTCGGCGCACGCACAGGCCTGTACGCAGCGGCCATCGCCGCGGTCTTCGGTCCTGCGATCTTCTACCAGTGCGCCCTCCTGCGCGACTGGACGATTCCCATCGGCAGCGCCTTCGCCCTCGCGCTCGCGATCGCGGGCCTCCGGCATTCGCGCGTGCATTGGCTCCTCGGCGCCGGCCTGCTGCTCGGGCTCGGGGCGACGATGAAGTCGACCGCTCTGCTCTGGCTGCCGGTCTGGCTCTGCTGGCTGTGGTTCTTCTCCCGCAGGACCGCCGTCCGCACGCAAGCGATCAAGGGCGCCGCCGCGATCCTCCTCGGATTCGCCCTGGGGCTCTCGCCGTTGGTCGTGCGCAACTGCATCGTCGGCGCGCCAGCGCTTGCCCTCTCCAACCGGATGCCCGAAGGCCTGATCCAGGGCAACGCGGTCGATGCCTATCCGGTCGAGCTCTACTATCCGCCGTCCCAAGATGCGACGCTCAAGGCCGCCGGCGGCAGCGCGCTGAAGGTCGCCGGCTCGATCCTGCGCAGCTACGCCGACGATCCAGGCGCGGCCCTCCGCGTGCAGGGAATGAAGCTGCGCGCCGCCTTCGCCCCCGTCGACATCGCCGACAACCTCTCCTACGACTACGGCCGGCTTCGCATGCCGGTCCTGCAGTACTGCCCTTCCTGGGGACTGCTGCTCGCGCTGGCCACCCCCGGGATCGCTCTCCTCCTCTTCGCGCGCCGCGGACGCACTCCGTGGGTTGTCGGTATCCTTGCGGCGAATGCTGCCGCAATCCTGCTCCCCATCGCGCTCGGCCGCTACCGGCTGGAAGCGCTCCCGCTCCTCGCCATCGGCGCGGCACAGACGCTTCGCCTCGCGGTCATCGGGCTCCGCCAGCGCCGCTGGCGGCTCATGGCGATTCCCGCCGGCGCGACCGCCGTCCTCGCGCTGCTTCTCTTCTGGCTGTGGCCGCCCTCGTGGCTCCGCACCAATCTCCGCCAGTCGCTCCAGCTCATGGACCGGAACATCTCGATGGATGTCTACGGCAACCAACGCCGCTTCGTGAAAGCCGCCGACGAGGCGGCCGAGCTCTCGATCGCCGCCTCAGCCCTTCCGGGCGCCGAGCAGGAGCGGCTCCAGGCCCGTCGGGACGAGATCACCTGCCTGATCTTCGCCCTGATCGACTCCATCCGCTCGGGCGATACGCAGCTGGCGGACTCCCTCCAGCAACGCGCAGTCCGGCGCGCAAACGGCGGCGCGACGGAGCGCCGTTTCACGAGGGAAGAGGTGGCCGCGTTCCTGGCGCAACGCTTCCCGCCCCACATCGCCGGGCAGCTGGCTGAGATGCTCCTGGCCCCGGCCGCGACCGAGGCATCGCCGCACTATTGAACGCGCATCTGCGCGGGCCGTAGCCCGCAATCGGCGATTGCCGCCGGGCCGTCGCGGAGTTTGTACCTGATCATGGCCTACGCACCGAAGCCGTTCGTCTCGCCGACCGCGATCGTGATCGCGCTATTGGTTGCCGCGGCGGCGCTCGGGCTGGGTTTCTGGGCCTACGAGGTCGAGCATGCGACGATCGCTGCGCTGCTGCAGGAAACATCGGCATGGATGCGGCGGATGCCGTGGCCGGTGTTCTACCTCGCGGTGGCGGTGCTGCCATTCGCGTTCTGCCCGGTCGGGCTGCTGTACCTTTCCGCCGGCGCCGTGCACGGCGTGCTGCCGAGCCTCGCCGGTATCCTGGCGGCGATGGCAGTGAACCTCTCCCTAAGCTACTGGCTGGCCGCCGGCCCGCTCCACGACTGGCTTTCTCGCTGGTTCGCGCGAGGCGGACGCACCGTGCCCGCTCTGCCGGCGAACGAGCATATGTGGGCCGTGCTCGTGGTGCGATTCACTCCAGCCTTTCCACTGATCGTGCAGAACTACCTGCTGGGCTTGGCGCGGGTGCCGTTCCGCACGTACTTCTGGGTCTCGCTCGCCGCCGAGGCAGTGATCGCCGTCGGCTACATCCTCGCCGGCGAGGCGCTCACGCGAGATCACCCCGGCTATGTGCTCGCGGCCTTCGGCTGCGTCGTGGGAGCTGTCGCGCTGTCGCGGCTGCTGCGGCGGGTCTTCGCCAAGAAAGTGCATCCGCTCGGCAAAGTCGGGGGATCGGCCGACGCCGCCAACAAAAAGGGCGAGCCGCTGGAGGCTCGCCCGAAATCCGGTTTGTGAAACGCGCTCAGTTGCCGGCGGCGTTGCGCACGTCGGTCATCAAATCCTGCGCCTCCTGCGGCGCCTTCACCCAATCCGCAAAGAGCAGCTCGGGCATGGTGCGCTCGGTCTGGTAGTAGACGCGGTTGGCGTTGTTGTCGGCCGAGAGCCAGCCGGTCTTCACCTTGGCGCCGGCGAACAGGCCGGAGGCCTTCTGGTAGACAAAGACGGGGGCCTTGATGATCTGCGTGGCCTCCTGCACGTCGGCGGCATGCGGGCCGGCGACCGCGCCGGCGTCGGCGCCGAAATTGAAGCGCGCCTTGTAGAGCAGGCGGGCGCCGACCTCGTCGTTGACGATGTAGATGGTATTGACAGACTTGGCACCGAGCTGGAAACCGAGGCTGGCCTCGCCGGCGTCGAGGAACGTCGGGACGCTCCAGCTGCCGTTGGCGCGGCGGACCAGGGCCATGCCGTAGCCGCCCTTGCCACCGATGAGGAAGCCGGCCTGGAACTCGTTGACGATCACGATGGCCTTGGCCTGCTGGAGGACCTGTGCGGGGATCGCGGTGGCGGGATCGGCTTGGAACTCCTGCAGGATCGCCTCGCAGCTCTCGATCTGCGTGACGAGCGTCTTGCGGTCATCGCCGGCGGTAAGCAGCGGGATGGCGACAAGAGCGACAACAAGGGAGACAAGGGAGCGCAGGTGCATGGTGCTGTGATTCGATACTCGGTGACAGGTTCCGATAGAGATGCCGCGGAGTTACCGGAAAACACCGCCCCGCGCAAGCCCGCGGCCGAGCCATCGCCCGAACCGGCCCGCCACCGACACGCCAAAACCGGCCCCGCCCACGCTTTGCGTTTGCTGTGTCCAAGGCGCTTGGCAGCGTAGCGGCGTTCTTTCGCAGAGAAGTGGGCCCTTAGCTCAACGGTTAGAGCAGGGGACTTTCACGGGTCGCCGGCGGGGAAACGCGCCGGTAGTCAGGTGTAAATTCGGTGAACGGTTTCAACTCCCAACGCCGAGCCAAACGCGCCGCCACCCGGTGGCGCGGAGGTGTAGAGGCCATAATCACCCGCCTAACCCGCAGCATCGCTGCGGCACGGCGAAGGCATGGTCCAGACCACGAATCCGGCCCCGGCCGGAGCGGCGAAAGCCGAAGTGGTAAGCATAATCCCTTGGTTGTGGGTTCGAATCCCGCAGGGCCCACCATTCTCCGCTCTCCCCTGATGAACCGCGATACCCTCGTCCGCCTCCTCGACCGCTACCGCAGCGGCGAACTCACCCTCGACGCCGCGCTGGCGGAGCTGAAGGACTTTCCGTCGGCAGATCTCGGCTACGCTTTGCTCGACAACCACCGCGCCCTGCGCACCGGCCACCCCGAGGTCGTCTACTGCGCCGGCAAGACGCCCGCACAGGTCCGCGGCATCCTCGAGCGCATGCTGCAGGGAACCAACGCCATCCTCGCCACCCGCGCCGAGCCCGCGCACTGGGAGGCCGCCCGCGCGCTCTCGCCCGACCTCGTGCACGACCCGGTCTCGCGCACCATCGTCCGCCGCCCCGCCACACCCGCGACTCCGCCGAAGACCTACGTCGCCATCGTCGCCGCCGGCACCTCCGATCTGCCCGTGGCCGAGGAGGCCGCGATCACCGCCGAGGTCTTCGGCAACCGTGTCGAGCGCGTGTACGATGTCGGCGTCGCCGGCCTGCACCGCCTGCTCGGCCGGCTGGAGATCGTGCGCAGTGCGCGCGCCATCGTCGCCGTGGCCGGCATGGAGGGCGCGCTGCCCAGCGTGCTCGGCGGCCTCGTCGACAAGCCCATCATCGCCGTGCCGACGAGCGTCGGCTACGGCGCGAGTTTCGGCGGCATCGCCGCGCTCCTTGCGATGCTCAACAGCTGCGCCCCAGGCGTGACGGTCGTGAACATCGACAACGGTTTCGGCGCCGGCTACGCCGCCAGTACGATCAACCGGCTGGGGTAATCCAGTCCGGCAATCATTTGCCGCCGCCTCGCGCCACGTAGGTCGTCCCTTCCGGGCGTCCCACCCGGCATAGTTCGCACGCCAGTGGCGAGCACAGCATCCAGCCGGTCGTGCTGAAGCAGCGACCTACGGTGTCCTCCTCCCGCTCACTCCGCCTTCGCCGGGGCAGTCGCTTTCGTCGCCTCCGCGGCCTTCTCGGCTGCGGCCTCCGCCTGCAGCTTTTCCCACTCGGCGGGGAAACTCGCCGCGTGCATCGACTCGCCTCCCTTGAGCTCGCGGATCGCGGACACATGCAGCTCCGGTACTTCTCCGACGACCACAAACCGCGCCGTCACCTCGACGTGTGAACCGTCCTTCACCTCGACTCCCGGCGGCAACTTGTGGATCGGAAAATTGTCCGCCATCGTCCGCTGCGTCTCGAAGATGACCAGCGATGCAGACACTCTCGAATCCTCGCGACGGAAGAACACGCCGCGGGTGCGGAACTCCTCACCGGATTTGATCAACGCCCGCACGCGCCGCGTGGCAAAAAGCCTCACGTCGACCCAGTCGCCCTTGTCCTCGACCGGCTGCCCGAGGGCACACCATTCGAGATCGGGGATCGAGCGGAACTCGTTCTTGCCCGCGTTGGTAATCTCCGCACGCGCGACCACGACGCCATTCTTGATCTCGATGAGCAGCTCCCGCTCGTACTCGGAGGCGTAGCCCATGTGGACATAGCGGGTCATTTTGCCCTGCGGAATCTTCAGCCGGCCAGAATACCACTCGGCGAAGACTGGAAGCTTCTTGCCCGGCATATACCACTCAACCGGGACAGCTCGATACTCATAGCCGTTGTCACTCAGCCACGAACGCCACTTGGGCACCGAATGCATCTTTGCAACTTCGAGAAGCAGCAACCGATCTCCACTGATCTTCCATGTCGCCTGATAGCCGCGCCAGTTATTCGAAGAGATAATCTCATCGTGGCAGAACTCCGGCTTCGGTGGGTTCTTCTCCAGCCACGAATCCAGCGGATTCCCGAACAGCGGCACTTCCTTACCGTCGAGGATCAGCTTGTTCGGCACCTGCGCTGTGCCGAACGCCGCAGTCGCCGTCATCGCCGCGAGCGCGAACGCCATCAGGGGGTTCATCGGCCACAAGCCTTGCCCGCCCACCATGCGCGAGCCAACCCGGAGTTCCTGGAGCGTCGCCCTCGAGCCCCCGCACTCGAAGCTTGCCTCACGCGCCGGCGGCCTAGCCTCTTTCCCGTTTCAACGTTCAGCCTTCTGCGTTCTTCATTCTGCCTTTCCCGTCCATGTCCGCCGCCTCCGCCTACAACGAGTCCAGCATCAAGACCCTCTCCTCCACCGAGCACATCCGGCTGCGCCCCGGCATGTACATCGGCCGCCTGGGCAACGGCGCCCACGCCGAGGACGGCATCTACGTGCTCCTCAAGGAGACCATCGACAACTCCATCGACGAATTCACGATGGGCTTCGGCAAGAAGATCGAGATCGAGCTCACCGACCGCACCGTGCGCGTGCGCGACTACGGCCGCGGCATCCCGCTGGGCAAGCTCCTCGAGTGCGTCTCCATCATCAATACCGGCGCCAAGTACGACTCCGCCGCCTTCCAGAAGGCCGTCGGCCTCAACGGCGTCGGCCAGAAGGCCGTCAACGCCCTCTCCATCACCTACCGCGCCCAGGCAATCCGCGACGGCCAGACGAAGGTCGTCGAGTTCACCGAGGGGAAACTGAAGAAGGACGGCAAGATCGCCGCCACCGACGAGCGCAACGGTACCATCATCGAGTTCACGCCCGACCCCGCTCTCTTCGGCGCCGACTTCAAGTTCCGCACCGAATTCATCGAGGACCTGCTCTGGAAGTACGCCTTCCTCAACCGCGGCCTCACCCTCGTCTTCAACGGCAAGCCCTTCAAATCCGAGAACGGCCTCGAGGACCTCCTCCGCAAGAACCTCAGCGGCGAGGTCCTGTACCCGATCGCCCACTTCGACGGCGACGACATCGAGATCGCGATCACCCACGGCGCCCACTACGGCGAGGAGTATTTCTCCTTCGTAAACGGCCAGCACACCACCATGGGCGGCACGCACCTCCAGGCCTTCCGCGAGGCCTTCGTCGAGACGATCCGCATGTTCTACAAGAAGGACTTCGACGCCGCCGACATCCGCCAGTCCATCTTCGCCGCCATCGCCGTGCGCGTGCAGGAGCCCGTCTTCGAGTCGCAGACCAAGACCAAGCTCGGCTCCACCGACATCGGCCCCGGCGGCCCCTCCATCCGCCAGTTCATCGGCCAGTTCCTCCAACACCAGCTCGACGCCTGGCTGCACAAGAACCCCGAGGCCGCCAACGCCTTCCTCGCCAAGATCCAGGCCAGCGAGCGCGAGCGGAAGGAGCTCGCCGGCATCCGTTCCCTCGCCCGAGAGCGCGCCAAGAAGGCCTCGCTCCACAACAAGAAGCTGCGCGACTGCCGCTTCCACCTCGGCGACCGCGACAAGCGCGCCGAGGACAGCACCCTCTTCCTCGTCGAGGGCGACAGCGCCGCCGGCTCCCTCACCGCCACCCGCGATGTCGCCACGCAGGCCGTCTTCGCGCTGCGCGGCAAGCCCCTCAACACCTACGGCCTGTCCAAGAAAGTCATCTACGAGAACGAGGAGTTCCACCTCCTCCAGTCCGCCCTCAACATCGAGGACGGCATGGACGGCCTGCGCTACGGCAAGGTCGTCATCGCCACCGACGCCGACGTCGACGGCATGCACATCCGCCTGCTGCTCACCTCGTTCTTCCTCCAGTACTTCCCCGACATCATCCGCAACGGCCACCTCTACGTCCTCGAGACGCCGCTCTTCCGCGTACGCAACAAGAAGGAGACGTTCTACTGCTACACCGAGGAGGAGAAGCAGGCCGCGATGAAGAAGCTCGGCGCCAACCCGGAGGTCACCCGATTCAAAGGTCTGGGCGAAATCTCCCCCGAAGAGTTCAAGGACTTCATCGGCGACGGCATCCGCCTCGAGCCCGTGTCGCTGGCCAACCTGCACAGCAGCGACAACCTCCTCTCGTTCTTCATGGGCAAGAACACGCCCGACCGCCAGGAGTTCATCATCGGCAATCTCCGCGTCGAGCAGGACCTCGTCGAAGCCTGAGCGGCGGTCGCCGCCACGGGCTTCGAGTTTCGGCTTCTGGCGAGTCGCGGGCGCTTCGCCCCGCGCCTGGGCGCGCCGATCTCCAGCTCGGCTTCCTCTTCGCTCACACACCCGCATCCCGAGCGAGCCAATCTCGGGTGCCCGCTCGAATTCGAGCGCCGGCACGGCTGTACCCATCCCTCGGTTTCCGCATGCGCGTCCGTGCGAGCGGCACGTCCTCCGCCGCGTTGTGGACAAAATGTGAGTTGGTTTTTCTTCCCGGCCTCGCCGCGCCCCTCCAGTTTCCGCGCACCCCGCGCAAACCCGATCACGCCGCAGCCATGGACTCCGCCGAACTCCGCCCCGAGACCGCCGCCTCGCATCCCGCCCCGCAATTCCACATCGCGCCGCGCGACCCCGCGCCCGGAGACACCACACCGGCCTTCTTCGCCCGGTTCGACGCCGCCGGCCGCACACTCGAGCTCCTCACCCCGACCACCCACGAGTGCTACATCGCCGCCACGGTACCGGTGCCGAGCGCATGTTGAGCAACCGCGGTCCGCGCCGGTGCGCGTCGGCACCCGCCTATAGCCGGTCGGAATCCCCTGCGAGCAAGCCGCCTGCCCCGGGCACTGAACTCCAGTTGGAACCGACAGAAGGTAACGAAGAGAACGAAGGCTAGACGAGTTGGATATCGGAATCCGAGTCTCGGTCTGCCTCTGGCAGGTGAAGAAAAATCCGCTAGGCCTGCAGGCACTTGTTTCGCTTGGTCCGCAGCGCCTTTGTTTCCTTCGTTACCTTCTGCCGTCTGCGGGATTTAGGTTCATCCCTCCGCTACCCGCGCCCGGTCGTATCTCACGGCCCCGAGAAACAAGAGAGCCGGCCCGCAACGCAGGCCGGCTCTCGCTCCATACTCAACGAAAACGGCTCGAAGTGGCGGTCACCGCAGCGTCTTGCGCAGCCAGTCGCGGAGCATCGCCTTATCGTGGAACAGCGGCTCGCCGCGGTTGAGGATGCTGGGGTTCATCATGAAATTCATGTCGCTGAGGTTCTCCGTGCCTTCCTTCACCACGGCGCCAGAAGCATCGGTGATCGTGTAGGTGAATTTCATGCGCGGGAAATAGATGTCCTTGATCACGCGGATATCCTGGCCCGACGGCATCGAGGGCAGGTAGTCGCCCGCGAGATCGATGTCGGTAAACGTGATCGTCAGCTTCTGCCCTTCTGGAAGTCGCGCAGCCTCCTCCTCCACGAGGAGACGAATCTCTTTCAGGTAGTAGTCGCGGCCCTTGTCGGTGCCTGTCTGAGAGTCCTTCACATCGGTGAACTTCTCGGGATTCTCGAAAGTGACGACGGCGCGGGAGGAAGCGTCGGTCTGGGCGTCCGCGGCGCGGGCACCCAAGCCGAGGGACAGCAACACTGCGGCGACTAACACGAAGCGAGGGGTAATGGTCTTCTTCATGGCTAGATTCAGGTTGATGGGATCGATAGTTTAGCCGGCTGGGATGAAGCCCGCCAGCCTTGGCGAGCTCGGCCTGCCGATTCAGTTCGGTGATGCCATAGTCAGCCCCGCTGCCCGTTTGTTCCCAAGCGACAGGCCCCCCACACCGCATTGAGTGAGGTTCGTCCCATCTCTCCCATCACTCACACGCCGAAAGCTCGCTACGGCCCACGGCAATCAGGTGGATTCCGCCAATGCTGACGATCTCGCCCGCACCGGGCGCGATCAGATTCCGGCCGCACGCCAACGCCAGCGCCGCATCACCCACAGGCGCCAGACCGCTCGCGGCGCGCACCTCGGCAGCAACCGCCGGCGACAAGCGTCGCGTGGTCAGATGACAACAGTTGATCGAGATCGACGCCGTCCCCGTCGTCGCCATCAGTCCCGGCGCGTTGCGACGAGCCCAGCTATCGACGCAGCCGACCAGCATCGCGAAAGAGAGCGTTGAACGCTCACGCCAATAGTCCTGCTCCATCGGAAACGCCTCTCGCCCGACGGCCAGCCGGTACGCCCGATCGACGACCTGCCGGTAGACGTCGGGATGCGTCGCAAGCCACTGCAGGTGCCGCTGCACCAACTCCGCATACGTCTCGCCCGCGGTCGGCTTCACGGTGCCAAGCTCGGCGGGGAGCGCCTCGGTCCCAAACGCATCGGCCGCGGCGCGCACAGCGACAGCGTTCTGCGCCGTCGCATCACCGCGCAGCCGCTCGCGTTGCTGCGCGAGAAGTTCGGCAAACGGTGTCTCCGCATCGCCAGCCCATGCCTCCCGCTCCGCAGCCGTGGCCAAGCGCCCCTGCGCGAGCAGAAACGACGCATCGAGTCGTTCCTGTTGTTCAGCGGGCTTTGCCGAAGCAAAAGCACCGAGCAACGCCAGTACGGCACAGGCAAACAGAGAGGTAAGTCGGGATTTCATGGCGCAAAGGGGAGGTTGCGAGACGGGCAGCAGCTTCGCCGCAACACCCAGCTTCCGCAAAGCGACCTGCGTTCACGCAATAGAATGCAACGCCGGCCGGTCAGGCTTCGACCGGCCGGTTTTCGCGACGGGCTGGGGCGACGCGCCGCTGCCCGCGCCTGTCAGAGCGTCGCCAGAATCCGGTTGAACGTCGCGCTCGGACGCAAGATAGCCGCAGCCTTGGCCTCGTCGGGGATGTAGTAGCCGCCGAGGTCGACGGGGTGCCCCTGCCCGGCGATCAGCTCCTGCACGATCTGCTTCTCGGCGGCGGCGAGCTGCTCCGCCACCGGCTTGAAGACGCTCTGCAGTTTCGGATCGACAGCCTGCGCCGCCAAGGCCTGCGCCCAGTAGAGCGCGAGGTAGAAGTGCGAACCGCGGTTGTCGATGGTGCCGTACTTGCGGCCGGGCGCGCGGTCGTTCTCGAGGTAGCGGCCGGTAGCGGTATCGAGCGCGTCGGCAAGAACCTTTGCCGGAGCGTGCTTGAAGACGACGGAGAGGTGCTCGTACGACGCCGCGAGCGCGAGAAACTCGCCCAGGCTGTCCCAGCGCAGGTAGTTGTCCTTGAGGAACTGCTCGACGTGCTTCGGGGCCGAGCCGCCGGCGCCGGTCTCGAACAGTCCGCCACCGTTCATCAACGGGACAATCGAGAGCATCTTCGCACTCGTGCCGACCTCAAGGATCGGGAAGAGGTCGGTGAGGTA
>CAZXHR010000102.1:0-15203 GCA_964640465.1 uncultured Opitutaceae bacterium | reverse complement strand
CCCGCGCCGCCACCATCGAACACCTCATCGGCGAGAACTACATCTCCCGCGAAGGCCGCGAGCTCATCCCCACCACCAAGGCCGAGACCGTCCTCGATTTCCTCGGACTCACCAAGTGCGACGAACTCACATCCCCCGCCCTCACCGGCGAGTGGGAGTTCCGCCTGCGCAAGGTCGAGCAGGCCAAGCTCTCCCGCGAGACCTTCATGGAGAGCATCACCGATCTCACCAAGAAGATCGTCTCCAACATCAAGGAGCACGAGGAGACCGGCGCCCCCACCGACGCCCTCTCGCCCACCGACAACCGGCCCCTCCTCGAATTCAGCCGCTGGTGGCAGTCGCAGGACGAGGCGCTCCGCATCTACAAAGTGATGAACAACCGCCGCTTCTCCCTCGACGAGGCGAAGCTGCTCATCGCCAACAAGGAGATCGGCCCCTTCGACGACTTCGTCTCCGAGAAGACTGGCAAGCGTTTCACCGCCAAGGTCGTCCTCGCCAAGGACGAGGAGACCGGCAAGTGGAAGGCCTCCATCGACCTCGGCAACAAGGTCGAGATCGCCGATCTCGTGCCCGTCTGGAAGTCCGAAGCCACCGGCAACGAACTCTGCGAGACCGCCACCCACTTCATCTGTCGCAAACCCGTCGCGACCGGCGGCTTCGAGGAGGTCTTCCGTGTCGGCCGCCTGCTCTGCCGCAAGGAGCTCCCCCGCGAGCAGATCGTGAAGATCGCCGAGGTCGGCAAGACCGACCTATTCGAGGACTTCATCTCCCGCTTCAACCGCCCGTTCTCCGCCTACCTCACCCTCGATCCGAAGGAGGAGAACCCCGGCCGCCGCGTCCGCTTCGAGTTTCCGCCGCGCAAGCCGCGCGCCGAGGGCGAAGGCGGCAAGGGCGGCCGCAAGCCGAAGGCCCCCGTCGACCTCACCGGCGCCGTCGCCATCGGCAAGAGCGAAGTGCACGGCGGTGCCGATATTTTGCAGACGAGCGACAGCTACTACGTCACCAAGCCCGGTGCCGAGGCGCCCCGCGTCGTCTTCAAGATGGCCCGCGAGATCTGCAAGAAGCAGATCCCTGTCGGCGAAGTCCTCCGCCTGCTCACCGATGGCCGCAGCGAGCAGATCGACGGTTTCGTCTCCAAGCGCGGCTCCGAGTTCTCCGCCTTCCTCGTCCTCTCGAAGAAGAAGGACCGCAGCGAGTTCGAGTTCCCCGAGAGATAACCCGCCGCGTACCGCAGCGCAGCGAAAGCCGCGTTCCGGTGGGTACGCGGCTGGGGGTGCGGCGATCCGCATACCGCAACCCAACGAGCCGACGGAAGACTTCTCCACCGATGGGAACCGATCTTCACCGAGGATCGCTCGCACTCGGGGCTGACTGCGGATCTGTGCCGATCGGTGTTCATCTGTGGCCCCCATTCCGGCAGGTGGAACCGCAGATGGACGCGGATCGTTTTCGCCGCCGTAGCGAAGCCCGTGAGGGCTTCGATCACCGTGGAAGACTTGACCGCAGCGAACGCATGGATCGTAGCGACCGGCAAAGCCTCCGTCGTAGCGATGCGCGTGAGCGCATCGTGCCCAGCCGCGCACCGCAACGCAGTGAGGAGCGCGGCGAGGGAGGCGACAGCCGACCCAACGATTCCTCCCCGTGGCGCCCTTCGCGAGAAGGGCGATCCGCCGTCGCATCTCCCTCCCGGCGTACGGGTCCGTACCGGGCGGTTCCGGTCTCCATCACTCGGCGACGCGCGGGGCGCCGCCGGGATAATGGTAGGCAGTCCAACTCTCTTGCAGGGAGACAACCCCTTGTTCCTTGAGCCACTCGTTGGTGAGCGCGGCTTGCACGATGGAGTTGGTGCTCATCCGCCAGCAGCCCTTGCGGGACCGGCTGCACAGATGCACCTCCTGTGGATCGGCGCCCAGCCGCAGCGGATTCCTCCGCCGGCAGCGGACTCGTTGCCTTTGTTCCCAAATGTACACGCCGGTTCAGCACCTGCATCCTTGCTCCGGAGGCACTCCGGTGACCTGATACCGGGACATCTCATGCGCGCCATGCATCGTCCCCGCCTCGCCTTCGCGTTCCTGCTCTGCGGCCTAGTCGTCGCCGCCGTGGCTCGTGCCGCCACAGCGCCGCTGCTCACCGCCGATAAACCGCTGCAGGTCGAGCTCTCCGAAAACCATCCCGTCGAGATCGCCTACACCCACGACGGCAACCGGCTTGTCGGCCTGCGCGCCGAGACCGAGGCGGCCGCCATCGACATCCGCCTCGATGGCAGCGCCGAGAAGGACTACGGCGCCTACCATGTGCGCGGGAGCTTCGACTGGACCTTCCGCTCCGAAGCGGGGGCCACGCAGCTTTGCGACCAACTCCCGCAGTTTCCCGCCACCTGGAAACTCGTCTTCACACTGCGCGAGGGCGGCTCCTGCACGCTCAAGCTCTCCGTCGAGGACCAGGGCGCGCTGCCCAAGCTGCGCTGGGGCGAGGAAGGCGGGCGGCTCACTGTGCGCCGGATCGGCCAGACCAAGCTGACAGCCAAAGTCGAGCCGGGCTTCCATCCCAGCCACCCCACTCTCCCCAGCAACGTCGCCTCGCCCACGATCGCCCCCAACGGCGACGCGCAATTCCTCCTCCCGGCCGGCCTGTGGCAGCTCGTCGCCCGCGGCGGCAACGGCGTGAACGCGCTGCGCTCCGTCCTGATCCCCGTCTCCAGCGGCGCCGAGACCGTGGTCGACTGGCCGCAGATGCGCACGCTCGAGGGCGAGAAGAACCGCGGCCTGAGCGAACTGTGCCTGCGCGACGCCGACGGCGATCAGCAGACCGGCCACGTGCTGCTCGCCGCACCCATGTTCGCAGAGACACCCAAACCCGAGGCCGTGCGCGTGCTCGAGGGGGGGCAGCCCGGCAAGGTCCAGAATGTGGAGTCGGTGCCAGCGAAGCTGCACGTCGTCATCCTCTTCGATTCCTCGTTCTCGATGCGCAAGATCTTCGGCGAGGCGCAGGCCGCCGCCCTGCGCTTCATCGAGACGCTGCCGCCCGACTGCACGATCGACTTCTTCGACTTCGACACGAAGGTGAAGGAGATCCCCGCCACGGACCGCACCGCCCTGCTCGCCGCCGTCCGCGGCGTCCAGGCCGACGGCAGCACCAAACTCTACGACGCCGTCATGCGTGGCCTCGCCAAATGCGCCGGCCACCGCCGCAGCTCCATCGTCGTCTTCACCGACGGTTTCGACGCCCAGGTCGAGGACCCCGGCTACGGCAGTCGCGCCTCGCAGGACGATGTCTTCGCCGCTGTCGCCAAATCCCGCGTGCCACTCTTCACCATCGCCTACGGAGCCAAGCCCGACGAACAGACGCTCCAGCGCCTCGCCACCGATTCCGGCGGCGCCTACTACCGCGCGCAGGCCGACAGCATCGCGACCGTCTTCGACCAGATCCGCGGCATCGTCGACCGCGATTACCGCATCACCTACCGCCGACCGGCCAAGGTGGCGCCGAGCAACACGCCGGTGATCACCGTCGTGCTCGATGTCAGCGGTTCGATGAACATGAGCCCGAGGACCCAGGGCTGCGACTTCCGCATCGAGAAGGCGAAGGACCTGTTGCGCGGTTTCTTCGGCCGCCTGCCCGCCGGCAGCGTGGTCCAGATCTTCACCTTCGCCTCCTCGGTCGACCTCATCCAAGTGCCCACCTCCGATCCCGCCCGGCTCCGGCACAGCCTCCTCGACGTCGAGGCCAACGGCAGCACCGAGACGCTCGACGCCGCACGCGCCGCCCTCGCCTCGCTCGACTCCATCCCCGCGCGCAACCGCTACCTGCTCTTCGTCACCGACGCCGCCCTACAGCTCGACGGCGACGCCCAGCGCAAGGATTTCGCCACCGTGCTCGCCGCGTTGAAGGAGCGCGCGATCCGCTGCGTATGGGTCGGCATGGTCCCAGCGACCGAGCAGGCGCCGTTTGTCGACGCCGCGAAGCAGACCGGCGGCACCTACGTCGTGAGCCCCGGCACCGAGTCGCTGGAGAAGGCGCTGAACTCGCTGCAACAGACGCTCGCCGAGAAAGCCGCCAGCGACGAGATCGCCATCGAAGTGCTCATCGACAAACCCGACGCCTCCGGTAAACCCCACCTCTACGGCGGCAACGGATTGTTCCCCCTGCCCGTGACCGGCTTCACCGCCGAGAACAGCGTCGGCAGCCTCACCGCCACGATCATCGACGGCACAGGCGCCCCGATCGCCGACACCGAGCCAACGACGGCGGAACCGAGCGCCAACTCCGCGACGACCTCCGTATCCTCAACGGCAACTCCAACTGTGGCACCCGAGAAGACCGTTCCGGCAGCCAAACCCAACAGCGCGAGCACGCGCCCGGCGTCACAACCCGAAGCCAAACCGGGACAGCTTCCCACCCTGCCGGACCTCGGCGCCGAAGGCGTCGATATCCCCACGCCCGAATCGGCTGCCGACGCGATCTCCAAGATCGGCGAGTGAGGCAAGCCGCCGCGTGCTCCGTTCCACGGAGACCTCGGTTGGCGGGCTTTCCGCCATTGCTCCGCCGTAGCTGGACCGCGAAGCGGTTCAGCCCCCAGCGGCCGCTCAGAACAGCATCCCCGGCTCGGGCTCGGCGCGAACCTTCAGCGCAAGATCAACGGCTGTCGTGAAGATGTTGCGGCGACGGAAGGCCTCGGGCGAGGCGTCGAGCGCTAGGGCGCGCAACTTCGGATCAACCACGCCGTCGTCGAAGCTCGGCTCGGCCAGAAAACGGTTCGGCTTGAGCGCCCACTCGGGGATGGCGGCGCTCACGTGCAGGCACACGAACTCGGCGTAGGCGGCGAGCCAGGAATCGGCCACCGCGCCCTCGGGAAACTTCCCGCGCAGCACGCGCGGTGGCACGATCACACTGCCGATCACCTGCGAACGTACGGTGAGCCTGCGCACATGGTCGGCCCAGTCGCGCAGGTTGCGCCGGAAGACGGCCCGCGAGTCGCTCCACGCGGCGACATCGCCGAGTGTCTTCGCTCGGGAGATGGTCGCGGGCTTGCGGGCGGGCTCCATGGCGTGGCTAGGGTGGCGCGGTTGCGGGCCGGCGCGCGCCTCAGCCCTGCGGGGCGAACTGCGAGCGGGCGTGGAGGTACTTGTCGACGTTGTTGGCGACGATCACGCCGTAGTTGATCGTCCCCAACCAGCCAGACATGATGATGCCCACGGAGCCGGCGTGGTGCAGGCCGGCGAGCTGGTTGGGAAGCTCCATCGAGACCTTCAGGCCCTCGAACTTCGTGCCGAACGAGGTGCCCGCCCAGTGCTGCGTGTACCGCTCGATCGTGCGCGGCGTGGCGGCCTCCATCCAGTCGATCTTCGCGCGGATGCCGGGCAGGAAGCGTTCGAGGGCGACGAGCGACTCGTCGATCAGGCGCCGCTTCTCCGTCTCGTACGCGGCATCGGAGAGCGCGGCCCAGTCGTCGTACTTCGCGTTGAGGGAGGCGACGATGGTGTAGCGGTCAGAGCCGGGACGCGTCTCCGGGTAGTAGATCGAGAACGTGCGGCTGGTGGTGTGGAGGTCGACCAGCTCGCGGCTGGAGAACTCCTTCGCCTCGGAGGTGAAGATGAGGTCGCCGATGTGTGGGATCGTCTCCCCTTTGCGGATGCCGAAGTAGACCTGGCAGGAGGAGGGGCTGATGCGCACGGCTTCCGTCTCCTTCACGAACTCGGGCGCGAAGCTCTCGGCCCCGGCGAGGCGCAGGACGGTGTTCTTGATGTTGGCGTTCGAGAGCACGGCGCCGCAGCGGATTTCGCGGCCGTTGGCGACGACGCCGGTCACGCGGCGCTTGCCGTCGACGACCTCGCTGAGGATGCGCTCGACCATCGCGCCGGTGCGGATCTCGACGCCGTTGCGCCGGAGCTCGTCGGCCATCTTCCCCACGAGCACGTCGGTGCCGCCGCGGAAGGTGTACACGCCCTTGCTCATGAAGTTCGAGAAGACGATGCCGTAGGTGATGGCGAGGTCGTCGAGCGTGGAGCCGTTGGCGTAGGCGATGGGCTCCATGAGTAGGCGAACGACGTCGCTGCGGCTGGGGAAGAAGCGGTTGAAGAACTCGCCGGCGGTCTCGGTGTTGCGGTCGTAGTAGTTCATCGCCCGCAGGGTGGCGAAGAACTCGTCCACCTTCTCGCGCGGCACGCCGAACTTCTCGACGAGCAGCCGGGTGAAGTCGTCGCGGTCGAAGGTCGTCTCTAGGTCGAACTGCGGGTTGACGAAGCGCACGCCCTTAAGCTGCACGATCGAGTCGGCGATCTCGGCGCTCCAGTACTTGCGGCAGGACTTGATCATGCCGATCGGGAAGCCGTGCAGCGAGATGTCGAAGATGTGGCCGCCCTTGCGGCGGAACCAGGTGGCGAGGCCGCCGAGCTGGGTGTGGTGCTCGAGCAGGAGGACGCTGCGTCCCTGCTTGGCGAGGACATTGGCGGCGGTCAGGCCGCCCAAGCCGCTGCCGATCACGACGGCGTCGTAGTAGTGTGCAATGCCTTCAAGCCGGTCTCGAGCCATGGGAAAGGCGCGGACAACAAAGCCCGCCGCCGCCGAGGGCAACGGGAAAGCGCTGGGGAGAGTTCGGCCCGCGCGGCTTTCCGATATGAGCTATCGGCTCCGTGGTCGGCACTCAGGGTCGCGCATAGCTTTCCCCTCGGACGCGAAGTCCAAATCGGAAAGCCGCGGTTCAGCCCGGCGCTCAACGCCCGGCGCCGCGCGCAGCCTCAGGTTTCAGCCGCGCGCGGTACGTCGTAGGCGACTCGCCGGTGATCCGGCGGAACATGCGGTTAAACTGCGAGAGCGACTGGAACCCCACCTGGAAGGCCGCCTCGCTCACGCGCACGTGCGGGTTGAGCAGCGACATCTTCGCCTTTTCGACACGCAGTCTTGCAAGATAGTCGGTGAACGTCAGCCCCGTGGACCGCTTGAACATCTTGCAGAAATAGTAGGTACTCGTGTTCACGGCCTTCGCCACCTCGCCCAGCCCCAGGCCTTCGGCCTGATGCTCCTCGATGAACGCCTTAGCCCGCTGGATCAGCGGCGGCTCACCGAGATGGTCATTCAGGATGAGACGATTGCTCAACACGGCCAGATGCTGCGCAAAGACATCCAACAATCGCACGAACGCCTCATAGCGCCGGCGTGGGATCACGGGGGTCCGACCATGCAGTTCCGCCAGCAGCACCAGATCGACGTCCGCCCCCGACTTGCGTAGCGCGCTCGCCACCCGCGCGAAGTCGTCGGCCCGTGGCTGCTGCAACAGCACCTGGCCGGTCTGGAGGTAGGCGATCGTGTGATCCCCCACCCGCACCGGTATCGCCGTCTCACACATCCCGGCATAGCAGCGCAGCGTCCGGGTCTTGAGCACCGCCTGCTCCTCGACCTTCTTGCGCAAGCTCAGGCAGGCCGCGCACGCTTGGTTCGACTGAGCCAGTCGCACACAAAATGGATTCTGGTCCTTGGTCTCCCCCATCGCCAGATGCAGCGAGTCGCGGGCCCGCAAGCCGAGCGGCAGTCCGGTGGCTTCCCGGAATGCCTTGGCATAGCCCCGGAATACATCCGAACGCCGCAGCAGTTCGACCGTGCTCTGGCTTCGTCTCATCGGCATGGCTGGCCCTTCATCGCGTGCGGAAAAACATCGGTCGGCGAACCTGCGAGGCCGCTTCGGATCGGGCAAACCAAATTCCCAAAACGTGCGCAGAGTTGAACAATGCTTGCGCAGTGCAAAAACCGCGGCGGAGATACTATCGACCGTTTCCTTCCAAACATCACATCCATGACCGCTCCCTCCAAAGACCTCGAAAATCTGATCGCCGCGGCCCTGTCCAAGGCACCGACCAAGAACGCCAAGGTTCTCGCCTTCGTCCGCGAGAACGCCGAGCTCTGCGAACCCTCCGCCATCGAATGGGCTGACGGTTCCCAGGCCGAGTACGACCGCATGGTTGACCTCATGGTCAAGGGCGGCACCGCCATCCGGCTCAACCCGGCCAAGCGCCCGAATTCCATCCTGGTCCGTTCCGACCCGACCGACGTCGCTCGCGTCGAAGACCGCACCTACATCTGCTCGCGCCGCAAGAAGGACGCCGGCCCGACCAACAACTGGATGGCCCCGGCCGAGATGAAGGCCACCATGCGCGCCCTCTACAAGGGCTGCATGAAGGGTCGTACGATGTACGTCATTCCCTTCTCGATGGGCCCGCTCGGCTCGCCCCTCGCCTACATCGGCGTCGAGCTCACCGACTCCGCCTATGTCGTCGCCAACATGCGCATCATGACCCGCATGGGCGCCGCCGTCTGGCCGATCCTCGGCGACAAGGAGTTCGTCCCCTGCCTGCACTCCGTCGGCAAGCCGCTCGCCGCCGGCGAGAAGGACGTGCCGTGGCCCTGCAACGCCACCAAGTACATCACCCACTTCCCCGAGGAGCGCGCGATCTGGTCCTTCGGTTCCGGCTACGGTGGCAACGCTCTGCTCGGCAAGAAGTGCTTCGCCCTGCGCATCGCCTCCAACATCGCCCGCGACGAGGGCTGGCTCGCCGAGCACATGCTCATCCTCAAGGTCGAAGACCCGAAGGGTAAGGCCAACTACGTCTGCGCCGCCTTCCCGTCCGCCTGCGGCAAGACCAACTTCGCGATGCTCATCCCGCCGGCCCACTACAAGGGCTGGAAGGTCACCACCATCGGCGACGACATCGCCTGGCTCAAGCCCGGCGCCGACGGCCGCCTCTACGCCATCAACCCCGAGGCCGGCTTCTTCGGCGTCGCTCCGGGCACCTCCTACGACTCCAACCCGTCGGCGATGGACACCTGCAAGTCCGACACCATCTTCACCAACGTCGCCCTCACCGAGGATGGCGATGTCTGGTGGGAAGGCATGACCAAGCAGGCCCCCGCCAAGCTCACCGACTGGCAGGGCAAGGAGTGGACTCCGGACTGCGGCCGCGTCTCCTCGCACGCGAACTCGCGCTTCACCGCCCCGGCCCGCAACTGCCCCTGCATCGACAAGGACTGGGAGAACCCGGCCGGCGTTCCGATCTCCGCCATCATCTTCGGCGGTCGTCGCCCGTCCACCATGCCGCTGGTGTTCCAGTCTTGGAACTGGGCGCACGGTGTCTACCTCGGCGCCACCATGGGCTCCGAGATGACCGCCGCCGCCGCCGGCACCATCGGACAGGTCCGCCGCGACCCGATGGCCATGCTGCCCTTCATCGGCTACAACGCCGGCGACTACCTCGCCCACTGGCTCACCATCCCGAAGCTCGCCAAGAACCCGCCGGCCATCTTCCACGTGAACTGGTTCCGCAAGAACGCGGAAGGCAAGTTCATGTGGCCGGGCTACGGCGACAACATGCGCGTCCTCAAGTGGATCGTCGACCGCGTCAACGGCAACGTCGCCGCCCACGAGACCCCCATCGGCTGGATGCCCTTCGCCAAAGACATCGACATCGCCGAGCTCAAGGACTTCTCGTCCGAGAAGCTCGAGGCCGTCCTCGCCGTCAACACCGACGAGTGGAAGAAGGACATCGCCGGCGTCGAGGAGCACTTCGTCAAGCTGTACGCCACCCTCCCCAAGGAGATGGTGTACCAGAAGGAGCTGCTCGTCTCCCGCCTCTGATCGCCTCCACGATCTGAAGACTTCGAAGCCCGGTGCGCCTCGCGGCGCCCGGGCTTTTTTGCGCCCATCGCACCGAAGCACAGCAACCGCCAGCTCGCGTTCCGCTGCGCCACTCGCACGAGCCACCGATTTTCCGCAGACGACAGAAGGTAACGAAGGGAACCAAGGTACCCGGACATAGGTAGAACGGTGATCAAGAGATTCCGGTCTTTGCTCGCCTACCGAGTGAAAACTGCTGTTCAGCGCCGAATCCCCTACTCCTTCGTTCTCTTCGTTGCCTTCTGTCGGTTCCCACTGCGCTTGTCGGGGACAACGCAGCCGCCCCGCACTGTCGCCGACATCAGCGCCCCTCACGATTTTCCCTCCCAATTTCGCCCCCAGCGCTTTTGATGGTCCCGATGCCCGTCCGCAGCCCCACGCCCATCCGCACCGTCATCATCGCGCTTGCGCTCGCCCTCGGCACCCTGCTGCTCTTCAGCCGCTCCTACGGCTACGGTTTTCTCAAGTACGACGACCAGCGATACCTCCTCGACAATCCTAACATCCAGAACGGCTTCACCGCCGACGCGCTGCGCTGGGTCTTCACCGGCCACGCCGACATCTGGAACCCCGTCGTCCGCCTCACGCAGATCCTCGACTGGAGCCTGTTCGCCGACTCCGCCATCGGCCACCACATCCACAACGCCCTCTGGCACTCGCTCAGCGCGGTGTTCGCCTTCCTGCTGCTGCGCCGCCTCACCGGCGCCTTCTGGACCGCCGCCCTCTGTGCCGCCGTCTTCGCCTGGCATCCGCTCCGCGTTGAGTCCGTTTCCTGGATTAGCGAGCGCAAGGACGTCGTCAGCGTCGCCTTCGGCCTGCTCACCCTCCTGGCCTACACCGGTTACGCCCGCCGCCGCGCCGAGCGGACGCCAACCGCTTGGCGCTTCTATGCGCTCACCCTCGCCGCGTTCGCCGCTGCGCTGCTCTCGAAGCCGAGCATGGTCGCGCTGCCGGGCGTGCTCCTGCTGATCGATTTCTGGCCGCTGCGCCGCTTCGGCTTCTCCCGCGCGGCGCAGGCAGCAGAAACCGAGGCCAACAGTCCCCGACTGCTCCAGCCGGCCGAACGCCCCCTGTCGGTTCTCCTCGAGAAAGTCCCGTTTGCCCTCCTGGCCGCCGCCGCATCGTTCATCACGATCCGCACCCAGACGGCCGATGGGGACTTCGTCCTCGATCTTCCGCTCGGCGCGCGGCTGGCCAACGCCGCCGTCTCGATTCCCCGCTACCTCGGCAAGTTCTTCTGGCCCTTCGATCTCTGTGTCGCCTACCCGCACCCGGGCGCATGGCCGCTCTGGATCGTGGCAGCGGCCACAGCATTCATCCTGACGGTGTCGGTGCTCGCGCTACGCCGGTGGCGCACGATGCCCTGGATCGCCGTCGGCTGGCTTTGGTTTCTGGGCACACTCGCCCCGATGGTCGGCATCCTCCAGGTCGGCTTCCAATCCATCGCCGACCGCTACACCTATTTTCCCCTGCTCGGCTGGCAGATCGCACTGCTGTGGACGCTTCGCGAGCTCGCTCCGCTACGGATGCCCCGCTGGGCGCTTGTCGCCGCATCCACACTCATGATCGGCGCGCTCTCCGCGCGCACCTGGGACCAGCAGCGCCACTGGCACGACGATACCGCGCTGTTCACCAACGCCTGTGCCGTCACGGAAAACAATGCCACCGCACTGGCCTTCCTTGCCTATACAGACACCTCCTTTGCCCGCTTCAAGGAGGCGCGTACCCACGCCCTGGCCGCCCGAGCCATCGACCCTAGAAACCACACTGCGGTCTACACGCTCGCCTTGCTCGACATGGCCGACAACCGCACAGAAGAGGCCATCGCCGGTTTCCGCGCCGCGCTTGCCCTCAAGCCCGATGATGCCGACAGCGCCTGCGCTCTCGCCAATCTTCTTTGCACTCGCAACCAACCCGATGAAGCCGAGCGGCTGTACCGCGCCATCGTCGGACGTCGGCCCAACTACAGCGCCGCCTACCTCGGGCTTTCCAAACTCGAGTATTCGCGAGGCAACCGCGACCGCGCCGCCAAAATCCTTGCCGATGCTCTGACCGCGAATCCCGACGACATCCCGTTGCTCGCCCAACAGGCCTCGCTGCTTCGCAACCTCGGCCGCGCCCCCGAAGCCGATGCGCTCTTCACAGACGCCCTGCGGCGCCAGCCCCACTCCGCGCCCCTGCTCCAGGCACACAGCGCCTACCTCGCAGCCAACGGTCGAGCCGAAGAAGCCCTCCGCACCCTTGAGCGTGCCATCGCCCTCGAGCCAACAGTCACCCCTTTGCGCGCCGATCGCGGCCAGCTTTTCGAGCAGCTTGGGCGCAACGAAGAGGCGCTCTCCGACTACGCATTCGTCCTCACACAAGATCCCACCGCCGCAGGCGTCGCCTTCCACGCCGCCGAGCTCGAACAGAAACGCGGCAATACCGTCAAGGCCGCCGAGCTGTACCGCCAGGCCATCGCCGCGAAACCCGATCTCGCCCCCGCACACTTCGCCCTCGCCCAGCTCGCCGAGAAAGCCGGCAACACCGCCGAAGCCGACGCTGGTCTCGCCCGCGCCCTCGCAGCCGCTCCGGACGACGCCATGCTGGAACGTCTCTGCGCCGAAACTCTCGCCCGCCGTCGCCAATTCGCCGCCGCCCTTCCCCACTACCGGCGCGCCATCGAACTCGCGCCGGCCGATGCCGCCGCGCACGCCGGCTACGGCTACATGCTGTTCCTGACCGGCCGCCACGCCGAAGCCCTTACTGCCTGGCAGGAAGCGCTTCGACTCCGCCCCGATTTTCCCGGCCTGCGTGAGCGTATCGCTCGGCTGCGCGCCTCCGAACCCTGATTGCATACATGAATTGCCCCGTACGCACCACGTACAAGCGAGGACCGAACCTCTCGCTGGCTCAATAATCGTACGGTCCGCGGAAGGCTTGGTCGAAGGCGCGGCGCTCGCGCTTGGTGGGCCGGCCCTCGCCGTGCGGGCGCGACAATAAATTCTGGATGTGCCGCTCGCGTCCGCGCTCGCGCTCCTCCGGCGGAGTAAGGTCCTCGATGTACGGGCCGACATCGGCATGCGCCACACGTTTCTCCAAGAGCGGCCCGATCTTCAGGGTACGCGTCCAACCGCCGAGGTTGATCGTCACGATCTGCCCCGTCCGCACTTCACGAGCCGGACGGGCATGCTGGCCGTCGACAGTGACCTTGCCGCCTCGGCAGGCCTCGGTCGCCTGCGAGCGCGTCTTGTAGACACGCACACACCAGAGCCACTTGTCCAAACGGACTTCGAGCGATGCTGGCTGTGGAGCTTGCGACGTCATCGGGCTATGCACCAAGCATCGGCCACGCAAAGCCGGGAGGGCAACCAAAGTGTGCGCCGCACGCCGCAGACGAGTTCGCCGCACCTCAGCCCTGCTCCACACGCGATTTCAGGAAGGACAACACATCCTGGAACTTACTCTGGTTGCTCGCGTCGGCGCTCACTAGGTTTTCGTGGGCCTGAAGCACCATGCGGGCGTTTTCCAGCTCCGTGCGCGGACCGCTGCACGGCAGCGCCTGCCCCGTTCCGCCGCCGATTTCGGGAATCGATCCCCCCGTGTCCACCACAAGCAACCGATGGAGACCCAGGTTGCGCAACAGCTCGAGATTGCGCTGCCCCACGCGCGCCACGATGAGCGAGCCCGCCGGTTCGAGCTTGCGCAGCTCCAACGCCGCTCCGGCCAGCACGCCGAGGAAGGTGCTGTCCATGCTCGTGCATTGCTGGAAATCGACCACGAACTTCGTCTTCCCCTGCTTGATCATCTCGGAAAAGAAGTCGCGCAGACAGGAGCAGTTCATGAACGAGGCGCGACCATCGATCTTGATGGCGACGGGACTGGCGAAGGCATCGACCAGGAACACGGGCTTGGCTGCGGCTTCCGGCATAGAGATGGAATCGGAGAGCTGGAGTTGCGATACGGTGGGAAAATCGGCGTCAGACCAAGAGCAACAATCGGGTCCTATTGTCCACGCTTAAGAATTTCGCGCAACACATAGGGGAGAATCCCCCCGTGCTGGTAGTACTCGATCTCGATCGGAGTATCGATGCGGCAGCGCACCGGTACCTCCTCGACCGCGCCGCCCTTGCGGGTGATGCGGAGCACGAGGTCCTGCTGCGGGCGGATCGCCGGCGAAAGGCCGACGACATCGTAGGTCTCGGTGCCGTCGAGCTTCAGCGTCTGCGCGGTGGTGCCGTCCTTGAATTGGAGCGGCAGCACGCCCATGCCGACGAGGTTCGAGCGGTGGATGCGTTCGAAGCTCTGCGCCACAACGACTTTCACGCCGAGGAGGTTGGTGCCCTTCGCCGCCCAGTCGCGCGACGAACCGGTGCCATACTCCTGGCCGGCGATGACGATGAGCGGCGTGCCGGCGGCGATGTACTTCGCGGCGGCATCGTAGATCGCCATCTTCTCGCCCGTGGGCTGGTAGATGGTGTTACCGCCCTCCTCGCCGCCGAGCATCAGGTTCTTGATGCGGACGTTGGCGAACGTGCCGCGGGTCATGATGCGGTCGTTGCCGCGTCGCGAGCCGTAGGAATTGAAGTCCTCGAACGCCACGCCGTTCTCGATCAGGAACCGGCCCGCGGGCGAGCTCTTCTTGATCGCGCCGGCGGGCGAGATGTGGTCGGTCGTGACCGAGTCGCCAAAGATGCCGAGCGCCTTCGCGCCTTTGATCTCGGCAATCGTGCCGGCCGCCATGCCGAAATTCGCGAAGAACGGCGGTTCCTGGATGTAGGTCGACTGGCGGTCCCACTCGTAGACGTTGCCGGTCGACGACGGGATCTCGTTCCACTTCGGGTTCTGCGCCGCGAAGTCGGTATAGAGCTTGCGGAAGACCTCGGGCTTGAGCGCGGCCTGCATCTGGTCGCGGACTTCGCCGAGGCTCGGCCAGATGTCCTTCAGGAAGACGGGCTTCCCGTCGCTCCCCTGCCCCAGCGGCTCCTTTGAGAGGTCGATGTCGACGCGGCCGGCGAGCGCGAAGGCGACGACCAGCGGCGGCGACATCAGGAAGTTGGCCTTGATGTTCTGGTGGACGCGGGCCTCGAAATTGCGATTGCCCGAGAGCACGGAGGCGGCAACGAGGTCGTTCTTCACCACGGCCTCCTCGATGTCGGCGCGCAGCGGGCCGGAATTTCCGATACACGTCGCGCAACCATAGCCTACGGTCTGGAAACCGAGCTGGTCGAGGTACGGCTGGAGTCCTGTCTTGTTCAGGTAGTCGGTGACGACGCGCGAGCCGGGCGCCAGCGAGGTCTTCACCAGCGGGTTGGGCTTGAGGCCCTTCGCCACGGCCTTCTTGGCGAGCAGGCCGGCGGCGAGCATCACGCTCGGGTTGGAGGTGTTCGTGCAGCTCGTGATCGAGGCGATGAGCACCGAACCGTGGCCGAGCTTCGTGCCGGTGACCTCGGCCTTCACGGTCGAGAACTCCTCGTGCTTCTTGCCGAAACCGGCCTCGGTGACCGGCTTCGCGAACGCGGTGGTGAACTCCTGCTTGAGCTTCGGCAGCTCGATGCGG
>CAZXHR010000101.1:0-15355 GCA_964640465.1 uncultured Opitutaceae bacterium | reverse complement strand
GGGACCGTTTGGAGGGGGCCGGTTTGCTCGGAGCCGTGGGCGGGGAGGCGTGCGGCGGTGGGCGGGGCGAGGGCGAGGAGGGCGCGGATGGCGTCGCCGGTGCGGGCGTGGGCGCGCTGTTCGAGGATCTGGCCGATCAGGACGAGGGTGGTGATCGTGGCCGCGGACTCGAAGTAGAGCGGCACGTGGCCGCCGTGGTGGAGCGAGGCTGGGAGCGCGGCGGGGAAGAGCAGGGCGAAGAGGCTGTAGCCGTAGGCGGCGCCGGTGCCGGTGACGGTCAGCGTGAACATGTTGAAGTCGAGCGTGCGCCAGGAGCGGGCGAAGCGTTTCAGGAAGAACCAGCCGCACCACCAGAAAACGGGGGTTGTCATGACGGCCTGGATCCAGCCGCTCGTGCGTGGATCGAGGCCGGCGCCGAAGCGGAACGGGCCGGGAAGCATCGGGCCCATGGAGAGGACTGCCACAGCGAGGGTGAGCGGGAGCGCGACCCAGAGGCGGGGCAGCAGGACGGCGAAGGCGGGCAGCCCCATGTAGACGGGCCGGTAGCGGTCGGTGGCGTCGGTAGGCACGGTTGGCATGGCGGTGGGATTGGTCGGGCGGTGCGAGGAGGACTTTGGCGCAAAACGCGGTTCCGGCGTGTGAAAACGGTATCAGCTGTTCAGCCGCGAAGGCGAGGATGGGAGTTTCCCTCCATTTTTCCCTCGCGATGCCGGAGCAAGGGCTGCTGTGCTTGGACACGCTGCGCTTGGCGCGGCAAACCCTCAGTGCAACCCCTTTACCCAGGCGAAGAAATCGCCTCCCCACATGCACACACTGTCTGACTCACGAACGCGATCTCCGGGCGACGAAGACGCGGCGCGGCAGAGGCTCCGCTCCCGCAGGTGGAAACGTTGCTGCTTCTAGCGAGCCATGCACACGACGAATGGTCCCGAGCCGGTCTCGGCGTTGCAGGGGGTCACCGCGGAGCAACTGCTCGCGGCGCAGCCGCTGCCGGCGTGGATCTGTGCCGGGGAAGACATGACGGTGCTGGCGGCGAACCGCGCGGCGGCTGAGCACCTCGGGTGCATACCTGCGGCGCTGCGTGGTCACCGGCTTTTCGAGGCGCGGGCTGGCGCACATGCCCTGAGCGCTTGGTCCGAGGTGGCCGGCGTGAAGTCGGAGACTCTCCAGCCCTTGCTCCGGCCGGGAGGCGGCACGGTGGCGACGCGGCTCGCCGTGGCGCCGCTGGCGGCCGGTACCTTGGTGCTGGTGACAGCGTTGCCGCCGGCGCCCCCGCCGGTGCCTGCCGTGCAGTTGCGGCGCAGCGAGGAGGAGCTGCTGCGGGACGCCAAGCGCGAGTCGCTGGAGCTGCTGGCCGGTGGCGTGGCGCACGATTTCAACAACCTGCTGACGGCTTTGCTGGGCAACCTGAACTTGGCGCGGATGGACTCCTCGCTCAGCGACGAGGTGCAAGAATGGCTCGAGGAGGCCGAGAAGGCGACGGGGCGTGCGCGCGACCTCACGCACCAGTTGCTGGCCTTCGCCAAGGGCGGCGAGCCGGTGCGTCGGCTGGTGAACTTGACCAACTGCCTGCGCGAAGCGGCGCTGTTTGCGCGGCAGGGCTCGCGGGTGCGGTGCGAGTTCGAGCTCGCCGCCGAGCTGTGGCCGGCCGAGGTCGATGCGGGCCAGATCGGCCAGGTCGTCAACAATCTCGTGCTCAACGCGGTGCAGGCGATGCCCCGTGGGGGGATCGTGCGGGTCTCGACCCGCAACGTGCCGCGAGAGAAGGCCCACCAGCTCGGGCTCGGCTCGGGACACTTCATCGAGATTGCGGTGCGCGACGATGGACCGGGTATCAAGCCCGAGAACATGGCTCGGATCTTCCAGCCGTATTTCACCACGAAGAGCACGGGGTCGGGGCTGGGGCTCGCCACTTCGCAGACGATCGCTCGGCGGCATTATGGCGCGCTGCGGGTGGAGTCCGAGTGCGGGCGTGGTGCGTCGTTTCTGCTCTACCTGCCGGCCAAGCCGGGGGCGCCGGTGGCGCTGGCTGACGGGCCCACCGAGCTGCCTGTGCTTTCCGGCCGGGTGTTGTTCATGGACGACGAGCCTTCGATCCGGCAAATGGCGCCGGAACTCCTGCACCGGCTCGGTTTCGAGACCGAGGTGGTCAGCGACGGGCGCGAGGCGATCGAGCGGTACGGCAGGGCGCTGCGCGAGGGGCGGCGTTTCGATGTCGTAATCCTCGACCTCACCGTGCCTGCAGGCATGGGCGGTCTTGATGCGCTACAGCTCCTGCGGGAGCTGGACCCGACGGTGCAGGTGCTGGTCTCGAGCGGCTATGCCGAGGATCCGGTTTTGCTCAACTTCCGGCAGCACGGATTCCGCGGTACGGTGACGAAGCCCTATTGCCTGACGGAGCTGGCCAAGGTGCTTGTGGACGTGTTCGACGGCGACCGGCGCAAGGTGCCGGGCTAGGACCGTTGCGTCGTGCCGCTGCACGACACGGCTCACTGCGGAGGCTTGGTCTGGCGCACGGCCTTTGCGGCGGCTTCGGCCGCGTTGCCGATCTCCCGCACTTTGGCGACGGCCACGGCCGGGAGCTTGTGGTCGGCGATGAGGTAGTCGGCCAGCATCCGGATGATGCCTAAGTGGTTGTTCAGCTCGTGGCGGATGGTGGAGGACATGCTGGGCTGGTGCGCCGCAGCGGTGGAAACCTGTGTGGTGGGCGAGACTGCGACCATGCCGTTGGCGTTGGGCTGGAGCGCGGCGGAGTCCGACACGATCTGGACTGTGCAGGCCGGTGCGCCCGCGCGCAGCGCCTGTTCGATCAGGGCGGCATTTTCCGGTGAATCCGCGTGGACGAGTAGGTGCAGCGGTGGCATGGCGGCGTGGGCACAGGGTGCGGCGGGGAGGCATTGCCGTAAAGTGCCAACTGATCGGAGACGGAGCTGCGCACGGCGCGCGCCACAAGGCGGCCGAGGTTTGTGTTGCCAGTGCAGGCGGAACCGGAGAAAAGATGCAGTTTCGCTCAAATCATGCTTCGCAAGATTCTCGGTGGTCTGAAATCGCTCACCCGTTCGCTGAGGGGCAATCCCTCCGGACAAAAAACCGGCGGTACTCACGGCCACGGCACGCAACAGTCGAAGGGCTCCCACGGGGGCGCGGCTGGCGGCAGGCGGCAGGGCGGTCCCCGCGGCGAGGGACGCGGCCCGCGCGAGGATCGCGGCGGGCAGCAACAGCAACGCGGCGAATACCGCCAGCACGACCGCGGTGGCCGTGGGGAACGCACTCACGGCGGTTCGGGCGGCCGCGAGCGCTTTGGCGGCGGCCATGGCGGTGGACGCCTGCGCGACCGCGGGCCGGCCCCGCGCCGCGACTACTCCGAGGAGCATGCCGCGCCGTTGCCGGTGGCGTTGCCGCCGCTGCCCGCGCTCGATCCCGAGCACCCGTTTTTCAAGTTGGGCCTGCGCAAGGAGATGGTCGCCGCCGTCGTCGAACAGGGCTACACCGCGCCCACCCCGATCCAGGAGCGCGCGATCCCGCTGGTGCTCACCGGCCGCGATCTGATCGGCACGGCGCAGACGGGCACGGGCAAGACCGCCGCCTTCGCGTTGCCGATTCTCCACCAACTCGGCGGCCACGGCCGCTGCCGTTGCCTCATCCTTGAGCCCACGCGCGAGCTGGCGCTCCAGGTCGAGGAAGCGTTCCGCAACTACGGCAAGTTCACCGACCTGCGCGTTGCCGTCGTCTACGGCGGCGTGGGTTACGGCAAACAACGCGAGGAGCTGCAGCGCGGTGCCGATGTGATCGTTGCCACGCCCGGTCGCCTGCTCGATCTTCTCGGCGATGGCACTGCGCAGCTCGGCTCCCTTGAGGCGCTCGTGCTCGACGAGGTCGACCGGATGCTCGACATGGGCTTCTTGCCCGACGTGCGCCGGATCATCCGCCATGTGCCGGCGAAGCGGCAGACGTTGCTCTTCAGCGCCACGCTGCCGCCTGAGATCCAGGGGCTGGCGCAATCCGTCCTGACCAATCCCGAGACAATCGAGATCGGCATTCGCAGCTCGCCGGCGGAGACGGTCGACCACGCGTTCTACCCGGTTGTGGCAGCGCAGAAGTTCGAGCTGCTCTCCTCGCTTCTGGAGCACACCGAGTACAAGAGCGTGATCATCTTCACCCGGACCAAGATCGGTGCCGACAAGATCGCGCACCGCCTCCACTCTCTCGGCCACAAGACCGGCGTGTTGCACTCCGATCGCTCCCAGCGCGAGCGCACCGAGGCGCTGGAGGGTTTCAAGAACGGTTCGTTCCAGATGCTGGTGGCCACCGACTTGGCGGCGCGCGGTTTGGACATCCGCGGCGTCACGCACGTCATCAACTACGACATGCCCGAGAATCCCGAGGACTACGTGCACCGCATCGGGCGCACCGGCCGCGCGAACCACGAGGGCGACGCCTACACGCTCATGACGGAGGAGGACATCCGCAACGCGCGCGCGATCGAGCGGCTGATCAACCGTCCCGTGCCTCGCCGCAAACTCGAGAACTTCAACTACCTCTACTCCGCGCTCTTCGAGGAGAGCGAGAAGGCCGCCGCGGCGCCGAAGGTGGTCAGCCGCCTCTCGCGCGGTCGCCGTTGAACGGAGCTGGTGGGCGGCGGGAGGCCGCCCGGAGAAATAGAACGGGCGCCGCGACGAAGCGCGACGCCCGGTTAGCAAACCCAGTCAAACGACGTGGGGTGGGACCCGGCGACTCGACTGGTGTTCCTTTGTGGGGAAAATCCGTCTCATTCGCCGGCGCCTGGAGCGCGGCGTCCGCGCCCGCCGGGGCGACGCTCGTCGAATTTCTCGCGCTGCTCGGGGGTCAGCACGGCTTCGAGGCGGGTGCGCGCATCGGCGGCTTTCTTCATGAGATCGGCCTGTTCGACGAGGATCGGGCGGATCTTCTCCTGCTGTTCCGCGGAGAGGCCGAGCAGCTTGGTGAGATGGGCCAGTCGTTTCTCGGGATCGAACATGCCGCCGGGCATGCCGTGCCCGTGCTGGGGCGGTGGCGGCGGGGTGGCGGTATCTTCGGCGATGGCGGCGGTGCAGAGCGCGCCGCCGGCGAGGGCCAGCAGCAGAAGGGGCAGTCGGGGCGTGAGAGTTTTCATGGTGTTTTCTGGTTTAGTGCCGGTGTTCGGCGGATGTGCGGACTGACGCATCCGGACGGGATGCGGTTACGCGCCGGAGGACCGCCTCCGTCTCCCCATGACATTCTACAGGTGCGGTGTTCTCTCCTGGAACATCTACAGGAGGCACCATGGGAAAAGACGAGAAGACCGATCCGCTGCAGGGCACACTGGACATGCTGATCCTGCGGGCGCTGCGCTTGAACCTGGAAACGGCAGTTCGGACAGGCCACAGAGGCAGAGGAGAGGCGGAAGGAGAGCACAGAGAAGAAGATGGGGCATCTTCCTGCGCTTGGTGTGACTCACCCAAATGGTGAGTGACTTCGGTCGCTCGGTTTCCTCCGAACTCTCTGTGTTCTCTTGCCTTATCTCCGTGCCCTCTGTGTCCAACTGCTTCGTTTAGGTTGAATCGATGGACGGCTTCGGCATTTCCGTCCGCATCCGGCGGATGTCCGCCGAGGTGCTGCAGGTGGAGCAGAGGCTCGCTCTTCCGGCGCAGCCGGTGGGATCGCGAGATGCAGGAGAAGATGGCGGCGCATCTGGCGATGCTAGATGGGACGCGCCGTGCCCAAGGGATGGATGCCGGTGAGGCGCGCTACGCGGCGCTGCGTGCGGCGCGGTCCGGTCCGGTCGAGGTGTTGCGCGCGGAGTGATCAATCGACTTCTGGGCTCGGCTCGTCGACCGGCGAACGGCGCGGGGTTGCATCGCCTGCGGGACGGGCCTGGACTCGCGCCGTGAAACCCCACCTTGTACGCCGTTTCCTTCCGTTCGCTCTGGCTCTCGTGTTCGCCCTTGCGTGGGCTCCCGCGCCGACGGCGCCGTCGACGGCCGAGGACTGGCGGGTGGCGTGGAATCGGCCGGTGGAGCCGTTTCGGGTCGTCGGCAACGTCTACTACGTCGGCGTGGCGAACGTCACCAGCATCCTGATCGCGACGTCGCAGGGGCATATCCTGCTCGACGGCGGTTTCCCGGAGTCGGCGCCGCTGATCGTCGCCGCCATCGCCAAGATCGGGTTCCGCATCGAGGATGTGAAGGTGCTGATCAGCTCGCACGCGCACGCCGACCACGCCGGCGGGCTTGCCGAGCTCAAGCGGCTCAGTGGGGCGCGGCTCTACGCCGGTGCCGCGGATGTGCCGCTGCTGGCGGCGGGCGGGAAGGGCGATTTCCGCTGGGGCGACAGCTTGCCGTTCCCTCCGGTCGTCGCCGATGTGGCGGTGGAGGACGGCGCGACGGTGGAGCTGGGCGGGGTGACGTTGGTTGCCCACCACACGCCGGGGCACACGCGCGGCAACCTCACCTGGACGCTGCGCGTGCAGGACGGCGGGCGGACACTCGGCGTGGTCATCGTCGGGAGCATGAGCGCCCCGGGATACAAGCTGGCGGGGCCGGGCGAGAGTTATCCCGGGATCGCGGCGGACTACGCGAAGTCGCTGGCGTTGCTGAAGGCGCTGCCGTGCGACGTGTTTCTCACGCTGCACGGGCACGAGTTCGGGCTGGATGCGAAAAGCGAGCGGCTTGCGGCCGGCGCGACGGAAAACCCGTTCGCCGATCCGGCGGGCTACCGCGAATGGTTGGCGCGCGCGGAGGTAGCGCTGGCGGCGCAGATGAAATAGACCGCGTCGGACTGAGGCCTACTTCGCGGCTGACGGCCCGTCGTCGACGGGCACGGTCGGCGGCGGCTCCTCGGGGAGCAGCGGAGCCTCGGCCGGCCGGGGCGGTTCTCTCGATACGGCGGCATCCTCGGCCGGATTGCCGTCGTCGGCGGGGAGGGTTTCCAGACGCGAAGTCGCGGGTTGGCGGGTTTGCACCCACGCGGCCAAGGACTCGACGGCCTCGGGATAGGTGGGTGATGCGATGACGGGGTCGGCCTCCGTCGGGGGCTGACGGTACCAGAGGGCAGGGATGGTGCTCTCGGCGTTGGCGGTGGCGTGGGCGCGCTCGTCGTAGGCGACCACGCGGCGGGCGGTGGCCGGTCCGAAGAGGAAGAGCAGGGGGCCGCGGGGCTGGCCGTCGCTTCGGAGCCGGAGGGCGCGCGGGTCGCGCAGGTCGAGCGTGGGATCGATGGCGAGGCAGCCGTGGAACTCGTCGGAGTGGCGTTCGGCGATGAGTGTCGCAATCAACCCGCCCATGCCGGTGCCGGCGACGAGGACCATCTTGGGCTGGCCGATGTCGGCGGCGAGACGGTCGCGCAGGGCGATGAGGTCGTCGATGGCGTCGACGAGGATCGGACCGGTACGTCGGTAGCTGGTCGTGGCGATGGCCCAGCCGGCGGCGAGGAGCGCCCGGTGGTCGGGCGTGGAGTCGTCGAGCTCGGCAACGAGGGGCTCGGGGGCGTGACGGATGTCCGGCGCCTCAAGCAGGAGTCGACCATCCCAGTTTTCGGGGACTAGCGCAGCCCAGCGGGCGCAGGCGATCTCGCCGGAGAGGTGGCGTGGCTCGTCGGCCTGCAGCGGTGCGAGGCCGAGCGGTGCGAGCCAGAGGCAGAGGACGAGGAGTGGCCGGAGTGTCATCGTGGGCGGTGTGGGGCCCGTGTTCAGACACGAATGGCGCGGCTTGGTGCCGTTTCCAAGCCCGGAGCTGGGCGACTAAAGTCTCGCGAAATTCGGGCTACAGGCCATGCTTCCGGTGTCCGATAAGCAGTGCGGGCCGGCCTTGCCGGTCCAGTCTGAAGACGGTGTTCCTTCGTCAGGTGTCCGACCGTTCGCGACAAGGTTGGATTCGAGAGCGAGCTGCGCGAGCGGTCGTTTCCGAGAGACCGAGAGGTTCTGTTTCAGCTGACTGCAGTGGTTCGACGATTCCGAGCGCCATACACGCCCCGCGCGTGTGCGCAGGCAAGCAGACGGCCCGGGCGACCGGGGCAACAACGACAGCCAATGCCAAAAAACTCAGGAGGACCGATCCATGAAACTTTCCACATTGCTATCGATTCACGAGCGGCTGCTCCAGCATGCGCGACTGGCGAACATGGCCTGTGCCTACGCCACGCTGCGCCGCTTCGCCGTGCGGGTGCGCCAGATGCGGCTGCACGGGCTGGTGGAGCTGAGCCAGCCCGACGCCACCGAGGAGCGCAACTGGGCGGAACTCACCGCGCTGGAGGGCTCGCAGGCCCAGTTGGAGGAGATGTTCACCGACGAGGACCTGATGGAGTTCGCCGATTCGGTGGCGTTCGCACGCGGCATCGCCGGGCTGACGATCCGGTTTCGAATCGAGGAACTGGAGACGGAGTTCGTCCGGCCGCTGGAGGCGGCGCTGCGGCGCGCCGGCGTGGTGTTCGATCTGCCCGTGGAGACCTCCGGCGACTGGGCGAGCAACACCGCCGGCCCGAGCGACGACAACACCGTCTGGGACGATGACGACGGCTGAGCGGCATGTCGCCCATTGTCTGCCGCCACGGATGCGGGCGGCAGGCGCCTTGAAGCGGCCGGTGTCGCGCCTCCGTTGACGCCGGCCGCACGGGGCTTTTGCTCGGCCACGTGTACGCCCGCGGACTCGAAAGCCTCCAACGCCTCGTGCTGCCGGACAACTGGCAGGCGCGCGGCATCGCGGCGCTGAAGGTCGGGCGCGATGTCATCCTCGATGCGCCCACGGGGGCGGGGAAGACGTTCGTCTTCGAGAAGTTCGCCGAGTCGACCAGCTTCGCGCGGCCGGCGATCTACACGGTGCCGACGCGCGCGCTGGCCAACGACAAGTACGCGGAGTGGAAAACTCGCGGCTGGAAGGTCGGTATCGTCACCGGCGATCTCACCATCGCGCCGGAATCCCCGGTGGTGGTGGCGACGCTGGAGGCGGTGCAGACGCAGTTGCGCGAGGGCGGGCGTTGGCAGTTCCTGGCCGTGGACGAGTACCAGTGGCTCGGCGACTCCCAGCGCGGCAATCACTACGAGGGCGTGCTCGCGGCGCTGCCGCGCGGCGTGCAGCTTCTCCTGCTCAGCGGCTCGGTGGCCAACCCCGATGACGTCGCCACCTGGCTGCGGCGGCTTGGGCGCACCGTCGAGCTGATCCGCCACCGCGAACGGCCGGTGCCGCTGGAGGAGGTGGAGGTCGACGACCTCACGCGCGGGCTGCCGGCGGAGATCCAGGGATTTTGGACGCGACGGCTCGCCGGTGCGCTGCGCGAGGGGCTCGGGCCGGTGCTCGTCTTCGCGCCGCAGCGGCAGGAGGCGGAGCGGCTGGCGCGGCAGTTCGCGCGCGAGCTGCCGCCGCCCGATCCGCTCGCGCTCACGCCGGAGCAGGAGCAGGCGCTGGGACCGGCGCTGACGAAGCTGGTGCGCGTGCGCGTGGCGTTCCACCACAGCGGGCTCACCTATGCGCAGCGCGCCGGGGTGATCGAGCCGCTGGCGAAGGCCGGACAACTGCGCGCCGTGGTCGCCACGCTCGGGCTGAGCGCCGGGATCAACTTCTCGCTGCGCTCGGTGATGGTCACCGCCGCGCATTACCGGCACGACAACCTCGAGCACGAGATCGAGCCCAGCGAGCTGCTCCAGATGATCGGCCGCGCCGGGCGTCGCGGTCTCGACGAGACCGGCTACGTGCTCACCAGCAAGAACTCGCCGCGCATGAGCCGCGCCCACCCGGGAAAGCTCAAGCGCGCGGCGCCGCTGCCCTGGGCGGTGCTGCTGCGGGAGTTCCGCGCCGGCCGCACGGCGGCGGAGATCGCGGTGCAGGCGGCCAACCGCTTCTTCACCGAGGAGCCGGCGGTGTTCGGAGTCGAGGATACGGCGGAGTTCCCCGCCGGCACCTTTCCCTGCGGCCAGCGCACGGATACCGGCCGCGCCCGGCTCGTCCGCCGCGAGCGCAACCCCTCCGAGCTGTGCCGGCGCTGCCGCTGGCGCGAGGCGTGCCTGACGTTGCCCCCGGCGCCGACGCTGTTCTGGCAATGGCAAAGGCTTGGCGTGCTCGACCGCGAGCTGCGGCCCACGGTGCGCGGGCAGATCGTGGGCGCGTTCGCCGGTCCGGAGGGGCTGGCGGTGGCGGCGGCGCTGGAGGACCGGCGCTACCCGCTCGACGACCTCATCTTCGATCTGGCGAACCTCTTCGCCACGGACCGTTTCTCCGGCACGAACCCGCGCTGGCTCGGGCGGCTGGCGAACGTGTGCGAGCGTACGTATCGGCGCAGCGAGGCCGAGGGGTTCCTCGTGCGCGGCGTGCCGCCCAACTATGGCAGCGGCGCGGCGGAGATTGTGCGCGAGCTCATCGCCCACGGCGCCACAGCCCGCGAGGCGATGGCCGAGGCGGAGCAGGCCGGCCGCGGCGACCTCGACCGGCTGCTCATAGAGTGGCGCAGCCTGCTCAAGCAGCTCGCGGCCGCCGAGCCGCTGACGATTGCGGAACGCGGAGTGCGGAATGCGGAAGGGGCGGATGCAGGCGTGGGGACTGCGCACGAGGATGGCGCTGCGGCACACGGCGAAGCGCTGCCCGAGCAGCCGGCGGGCGGCCGCGGTCGGAACGAGCGCCGCGCCGGTGGAGCGGCGTCGCCGAATCCCGGACTTGCGCTTGCCGCGCGCTGGGATGCGTTGCGGGCGCGGGCGCAGGCGATGCTGGAGCGGCTGCCGCGCACGGCATTGCCGGAGCTGCCGCCGCTCACGGCCGAGCAGCGCCGCCCGGTGAGCCACCGGCTGGTGCAGGGCGGCCATCGGCCGCCGGGGATGCCGGTCTAGAGCGGCAACGTGATTTCCCCTGCGATTCCCGTGGTTTGCAGCGACAGCTCTTGACCGTGGTGCCGCGCCGCGTAACCTCGGCGTATGATTCTGTCCTTCCGCTGCGCCGAGACCGAGGCGCTGTATCGCGAAGGCCGGAGTCGGAAGGTTCCTTCCACCATCCAGCATATTTCCCGCCGCAAGCTGCGCCAGCTCGACATGGCGGGTCGACTCGACGATCTCCGTGTTCCGCCCGGCAACCGGCTCGAGGCGCTGGGCGGCGACCGGAAGGGCCAGCACTCCATCCGCATCAACGACCAATACCGCCTCTGCTTCGTGTGGACCGACCGCGGCGCCACCGAGGTCGAGATCGTGGACTATCACTAGTTTTCCCGCCATGAACACCGCCATCCATCCCGGCGAAATCCTCCGCGACGACTTTCTCGAACCGATGGGCCTGAGCGCCTACCGGCTCGCGAAGGACATCGGTGTGCCGCTTAACCGGATCTGCGCGATTCTCGAGGGAAAACGGGCGATCACAGCCGACACGGCCCTCCGACTGGAACGCTACTTCGGATTGTCGCCGGGCTACTGGCTGCGCGGGCAGATGCTCTACGAACTGGAGCTGGCTCAGCGTGAACTCGGGCCGCGCATCGCGAAGGAAGTACGTCCGCGCGAGAAGGCGGCTGCGTAGATACGCTGTAGCCGACCGCATTGAGCGCGGCTTTTGGAGACGGAGGAGGTGAACCACTGATGAGTTTCCGCAATGGCGGAAACTTTTGGAGTGCGGCTTCACCTGATCGGCTGCGCTTCCGGTGGAGGGGCCGGCTTATCGCCGGCCGGCGAGACGCTTACACGTTCCGCTACAGGGCGAGAAAATGGTTGGCCCTTGGCGCGGCGGGCGTGTTCCGTGGCGGCACCGTTTCACGCATGGAGAACAACATCCGCGACCTGCGCACCGTCGAGGTGATCGCCGCCAGCATGAAGTACCGCTACAGCGGCGTGACTTCGACCGTGGCTGCGCTCCTGCCGGTCCATGCGAAGCGCCTGCCCATCGCGGCGCTGGGGCCGAAGCTGCCGGCGCACTGGCCGCAGGTCACGTGGGGCGCGCTGCTCACCAAGGGCTGGACACGCCCGCCGGGCCGGCCGGGGCGGATCTGGCATGCGCGGCGCAACAACGAGATGCTCGCCGGCTGGCTGCTCAAGGCCGTCCTGCGCCAGCCGCTCAAGCTCCTCTTCACCTCCGCCGCGCAGCGTCGCCACTCGGCGTGGACGCGTTTTCTCCTGCGCCGGATGGACGCCGTGATCGCTGTCTCGCCGGAGTCGGGCTCGTACCTCGAGGTGCCGCACGTAGTGAACATGCACGGCATCAACACCGAGACCTACCGCCCTGCCGCCGACCGCGCGGCCGAGTGGGCGGCAACGGGGTTGCCGGGAAAGTATGGCGTGGGCGTCTTTGGGCGCGTGCGGGCGCAGAAGGGCGTGGACCGGTTTGTCGACGCGATGATCGAGCTGCTGCCGCAGTATCCGGACTTCACGGCCGTGGTGGTGGGGCAGGTGACGCTCGACCAGCGCGAGTTCGCCGCGCAGCAGCAGGCGAAGGTCGCCGCCGCTGGCTTGGCTCAGCGTATCGTGTTCCTCGGCGAGCGTCCGGCCGAGGAGGTGCCGCTCTGGCTGCGGCGGATGACCATCGTCGTGGGCCCGCAGCGTTGGGAAGGCTTCGGGCTCGTGCCCGCCGAGGCGATGGCCAGCGGCGCGCCGGTGGTGGCGACGCGAGTCGGCGCCGCGATGCACCTCATCCGCGAGGGCGAAACGGGTTTCCTCTGCGACGTCGACGACATGGCGACGCTGAAGCGCCGCGTCGGCGAACTGATGGCCGATCCCGAGCGCGCCGCCGCGCTGGGCCGCGCCGGCCGCGAGCACGTGATCGCCAATTTCTCCATCGAGCGGGAGGCCGCCGGGATCGAGGCCGTGTACGCGCGGCTGTTCGCGGAGTGGCGCCTGACGAAGGAGCCGGCGCGCTGAGGTGCGCGGCGCATCCCGACCATGACGAAGTTCCGGGTTCTCCATTTCGGCAGCGGCGGCGGCAAAGGCGTGACGCGCGTCCTCACGGATTTGGCGCAGGGGCATGCCGCGGGCGGACGTTTCGATCCGCTGATCGTCTTCCGTAGGAAACGCGGCAAGCCGGTCGGCGAGGTTTTCCGCCGCGATCTGGCGGCGTGCGGCGTCGGCTACCGCGAGGTGTGCCCGCGGCCGAAATACCGGATGCTGGCCGAGCTGCGCGCGATTATTCGCGAGTTCCGGCCGGACGTGTTTGTGGCGCACGGGTACAGCGAACACATCTGGGGGCGCATGGCGGCGATCGCCGAGGCTGTGCCGGTGGTCGTGCAGGCGGAGCATGCGCACGAGCGGTACAAATGGCTCCACCTCCGGCGCTCGCGCCGGCTGGCGACCCAGACCGATGCGATCGTCGGCGTGTCGCGGGGCGTGGTCGAGCGGCTGCGGGAACTCGGTTTCCCGGACGAGAAGCTGCACACGATCTACAACGGCGTGCGGGTGGAGCGGTTCGTGACGCCGACGCCGCGGCCCTGGGCCGAGCGCGAGCCGGCGGTCGTGATGGCATCGCGTTTCGGCCAGCCGAAGGACCAGCGGACGCTGATCCGTGCCGCGGCGGTGCTGCGCGACCGTGGCATGCCGGTTCGGGTACGGTTGGTCGGCGGCGGGAAACGGCTGGAAATCTGGCGCGCGAAGTGGCTCGTGCGGTGGCTGGGTCTGGACGGGCTCGTCGAGTTCCTCGGGCCGCGCAGCGATCTGCCGGAGATCTTCTGGAAACACCAGGTGGCGGTGATGAGCACGCGCCGCGAGGGGTTCGGGCTGGCCGCCGTGGAGGCGATGGCCGCGGGCTGCGCGGTGGTCGGCTCGCGTGCGCCGGGCGTGGAGGAGCTGATCGAGGACGGGCGTACCGGATGGATGGCGACGACCGGCGACCCGGTGGCGTTCGCCGATGCGATCGCCGAGGCGCTCAGCCCCGAAGGCGCGGTGCGGGCTGCCGCGGGCGCCGCCTACGCCGGGACCGGTTTCGGGCTTAACCGCATGGCCGCCGAGTACGAGCAGCTCTTCGAGCGGCTGCTCGCGGCGAAGCGCGGGGCGACGGATCGCGCCGGAAGCTGAATCGGAGCGCACGGAACGTCACAGAGGGCACGGAGGCGGAGGAGGGCACGGAGTTACGGGTACCGGAATCTGAATCACGGATGTCACAGATTCCGGAGCGTTTGATCCGTGGATATCAGGCAGTCCGTGGTTGATAGGTCTGCCGATGGTCGAAAGCGGAGAGGCGCAGGTTTCCCTCCTCGGCCTCTCCGTGCTCTCTGTGAGCAATCAAACTGTCTACTTCCCGAAGCGGCGGCGGAGCTGGCGCTGGAGGTCGATGGCGTAGCGGCCGAGCGAGCGGGTGACGCGCTTGGCGTCGAAAAGCGCGAGGTCGCCGCAGGCGGAGAGGGTGTGGCAGCCGTCGCCGAGCTTGGGCGACAGCAGGTCGCCGGTCACGCGGGCGTCGAGGTGGGCGCAGCGGATCTCCTGCGGGTTGAGCACGGAGAAGCGCAGGAAGCGGGCGGCTGCGCCGTAGGTGCCGCGGCAGTCCTGCACGGGCAGCACGAGCGCGCCGGTGGCGTCGACGAACGGCGTGCCGCCGGGGCGGGCTCCTCCCTGGTCGACGAGGGCGGGCGTCTGTGGGTGCAGGCGCCAGGGGCCGGTGAGGGCGTCGGCGTAGGCGGCGTGGAGCTCGCGGCGGTCGCGTCCGCGTTCGCCGACCATGGTGAAGAACAGCCACCAGCGGCCGTCGTGGAAAACCGGGGTGGCGTCGGCCGCGCGGATGTTGCGCAGGAGCACGGTTTCCTTCTGCCAGCCGTGGGGAAAGTTGTGGGCGCGGTAGAGCGCGACCTCGTCGGCACGGCAGCTCTCGGGCATCATGAAGGTCTCGCCGGCGTGCTCGAGGAGGAAGGGGTAGGAGAGATGGACGGGCTGCGTGAGCGCGATGTCCTTGCCCTGCCACTGCAGGGCGGAGTCGAAGGCGTGGTGCTCGATGACGGCGTGCTTGGTGCGGTAATCGTAGGCCTCGACGAAGACGTGGGTGGTGTCGCCGCGGCGCACGCCGAAGGGGTCGGCGAGGTAGCGCCAGGGGCCGGGCTCCGGGAGCCAGACGATCCGGTCGCGCAGCGCGGGGAGCGACGCGGGCTCGAGAAAGGTGGCGAGCGGGGCCGGGAGGATGCCGACATGCCAGAGGTCGCTTTTCGGAGGGAAGCTCATGGGTGCGGTGCGGAGGGCGGAGGGAAGAAGGTGGAGGACGGAGGGCGGAGGACTGAGGACGGATGACAGACGGCGGAAGACGGATGACGGAGCACAGAGGGAGGACGAGGCAACGAAGAGAACGAAGGAAAGGCGTGCGGGGCAATCCTCGGGCGTGGTGAGGATTGAGCCTAAACGAAGCAGTAGGACACAGCGGGCACAGAGATAAGGCTAGAGGTCACAGAGAGAGGCGAGTAACTGGTTGCCAGTAGGGCTCCCCATTTG
>CAZXHR010000100.1:0-15748 GCA_964640465.1 uncultured Opitutaceae bacterium | reverse complement strand
TGCTCGGGCGCGATGACCATGTAGGTCGCGCCGTAGATGGTGTCGACACGCGTGGTGAAGATGCGGAGGCGCTCGCCGGGGAGTCCGGCGAGGTCGAACTCGACTTCGCTGCCCACGCTGCGGCCGATCCAGGCCTCTTGCATGCGCTTGGTGGAGTCGGGCCAGTCGAGGTCCTTCAGGTCGGCGAGGAGGCGGTCGGCGTAGGCGGTGATGCGGAGCACCCACTGGCGGAGCGGGCGGCGCTCGACCGGGTGTTTGCCGACCTCGGAAACGCCGTCGATCACCTCTTCGTTGGCGAGTACGGTGCCGAGGGCCGGGCACCACCACACGGGTTTCTCCTCGACGTAGGCCAGGCCCTTCTTGAAGAGCTGGAGCCAGATCCACTGCGTCCAGCGGAAGTACTTCGGGTCGGTGGTGTCGACCTCGCGGTCGAAGTCGTAGGAGACGCCGAAGGCCTTGAGCTGGCGCCGGAAAGTGGCGACGTTTTCCTTGGTGACGTCGGCCGGGTGGCGGCCGGTCTTCACGGCGTAGTTCTCGGTGGGCAGGCCGAAGGCGTCCCAGCCGATGGGGTAGAGGACGTTGAAGCCGCGGGCGCGCTTGTAGCGCGCCATGATGTCAGTGATCGCGTAGTTCTCGCAGTGGCCGAGGTGGAGGCCGGCGCCCGACGGGTAGGGGAACATGTCGAGGACGTAGTACTTCGGGCGCGCGTCGCCGGTGAGGGCGCGCTGCGGCTTCTGCTCGTCCCACACGCGCTGCCAGCGCGGTTCGAGCTCGGTGAAGTTATAGTCGGCGGAGGGCGGATTCGGCGTCTGCATCGGGAAAAGAGGGCCGAGGTTGAGCCGGCCGGCGTAGCGGTGCAAGCGGGGGATTGGGCGGTCGGTGCGAGGCTGGCTGATGGGATGGCGCTGCGATGTGGGGGATTGGTGCGGCTTGCGTTAGCGATGCGCGAGTGAATCCGATCACGTGTCCATGCGACAGAAAAGGCGCCGCTGGTGGCGGCGCCTCTCGGGGGAAGGTTAGCTACGGGGCCTGTTACTGGAGGGTGTTATAGCCGTCGCCGTCGATGGTCATCTTGTACTGCTGCCCGCGCACTTCCACGCGCAGATTCCTGCCGGGATTGTAGAAGACCTGGATCTTGCCGTCCTTGCGGATGTAGCGGGTCTCGCCTTTGACGAGGTCGCCGGAGAAGAGCTCCTGCCGGTTGCTGAGCTGGACGACCCGCACATGGACGTTGTCGATGGCGATGAGTCGGACGACATCGCCTTCCTGTGTCTCGGTGGTGGCGGGACGCGCTGCCGGTACCGAAGGAGACGTGGTGGCAGGGGTAGCCGAGAAAATGGTGCGGATGACGAGAATGAGGACGATCAGTGCGACGACGGCGCCGCCGACGATAAACGGAATCTTGAGCTGCTTGCGCCGATCTGCGCTGGGCGCTCCGGTCACCACTGCGGTGGGGGTTGAGCGTGGCGCGGGTTGGGGCCGCGGGGGCGGCGGTTCGGCAACCGCTTGGGATGCGATGGAGGGCTGGGGTTTGTGTGTCTCCGGAAGATCGATCCGCCCCATGATCTCGCGCTGTTGATCCTGGTGCCGGCGTGTCTCGCGCGTATCGCCGAGCCCAAGGCCGGCATAGTCGGTGAGGAGCTTCTCGGGGCTGAGCTTCAGGAAATGCGCATAGGTGCGCAGAAAGCCGCGCACATAGATGTCGGGCAGGCCGATCTCGAAAGAGTTGCTTTCGAATTTCTGAAGGTAATCGCTGCGGATCTTGGTCGATTCGGAGGCTTCGCGGATGGAGATGCCTTTGCGTTTCCGCGCTTCCTCGAGTCGCTCGCCGATGGTCTGCATGGGGTGAATGTGGGGAAAAGCTGCCTGGAGTGGAAGTCCCTTTTACGGGGACAGCGCCGGAGGGCGCAAGGCGGACCTCCGGCGTGGCTGCGGTGCGGTGCTCAGAGCCGGTCGAGGTCGGCGAGGATCTCGCGGGGTTGGGCGCCGTTTTCGGGGCCGACGATGCCTTTCTGCTCCATGAGCTCCATGAGGCGGGCGGCGCGGTTGTAGCCGATTCGCAGGCGGCGCTGGAGCATGGAGGTGGAGGCGCGCCGGGTGCTCTTGAGCACGTCGATGGCCTGGGGAAGCAGGTCGTCGTCGCTGCCTTCCTCGAGATCGTCGATGCCGTCGGCCTCTTCCTCGTCGCTGACGCGGTCGACCTGTTCCTGGACTTCTTGGCGGTAGGAGGGCGGGCCGTTCTTTTTGAGGTGCTCGACCATGCGGGCGATCTCCTCGTCGGAGATGAAGGCGCCCTGGGCGCGAACGAGGCGGCTGGTGCCGGGGGGCATGAAGAGCATGTCGCCTCGACCGATGAGCTGGTCGGCGCCGGCCTCGTCGAGGATGACGCGGCTGTCGACCTTGGAGGTGACCTGGACGGCGAGACGGGAGGGGAGGGTGGCCGTGATGGAGCCGGTGATGATGAGGTCGGCGAGCTCGTCGATGATGCAGACGATGTAGGGGAGCTTGTCGGGGATCTCGATCTCGACATCGCGCGGGACCTCGATGTTGAGCTCGGTCGGGACTTCGGCGACGGCGACGTCCTTGTCCTTCTCGGGCGAGGGGGCGGCTTCCGGGGTCTTGCGGGTGTTGAAGGAGGCGATGTTGCGCACGCCGCACTTGGCGAAGATTTGGTAGCGCTTCTCCATCTCGGACAGGAGCCATTTGAGCGCGCCGGGCACCTTCTTGGGCTCGGTGACGACCGGGATGAGCATGTGCGGCAGGGAATTGTAGACCTGCAGCTCGACGATCTTCGGGTCGACCATAAGCAGGCGGACCTTCTTGGGGCCGCCGTGGTAGACGAGGGAGGCGACGATGCTGTTGACGCAGACGGATTTGCCCGAGCCGGTGGCGCCGGCGATGAGCAGGTGGGGCATGCGGGCGAGGTCGGCGACGATGGGGGCGCCGGAGACATCCTTGCCGAGGGCGATGGGCAACTCGGCCTTGGATTCGCCCCAATCGGCGGATTCGAGGATCTCGCGCATGCCGCCGGGGGGGGGCTTTTGCTTGGCAACCTCGACGCCGACGACACCCTGCCCCGGCACCGGGGCGAGGATACGCACGGACTGGGCCTTCATGCCGAGGGCGATGTTCTTGTCGAGGCTGGCGATCTTCTCGACGCGCACGCCGGGGGCAGGGAGGATCTCGTAGCGGGTGATGACCGGGCCGGTGTGGATCTCGCCGAGGCTGACCTCGACGCCGAATTCGCCAAGAGTACGCAGGAGTGTCTCGGCGTTGGTGATATGCTCGGCCTCGTTGGTGGCGGTGGAGACCTTGACCGGCTCCTTAAGCAGGTCGAGGGTCGGGAAAATGTAGTCGTCGCTGCGGGTGGGCTGCGGGGTGGCGGCCTTGCGGGTGGTCTCGGGGGCGACGATCTTGAGGTTGAGCTTGGCGGCGGAGGCGGCGGTTGCCGGCTCGGCAACGGCTGCCGGTTTCTCGCCGCCGAACGGCGGCGGCTTAGCGCCGCGCTCGGGCTGGGGCGTTTCCGGAGTAGCCGGCGCGGTGACCGGGGCCGGCGATGGCGCGGGGGCCGGCGCTTCGGCATTGGCGGGCGCGGTCGCCGTGGTGCGCAGCGAGAGGGTCTTCTCGGGGGCGCGCGTTGGCGGAGGGACAGCTCCGCCGGTGGGTTCGCCGCCCTTGGGTAGGGTGAGGCGCTTGATGTCGGTGGGCGGGGGGACGGTGGAGGCGGCCTGTTTCTTGAGTTCGGCCAGCGCCTGTTCCTTAAGCTTGGCGCGGGCTTCGGCGCGGAGCTTCTTGATCTCCTCGCGCTCGAGGCGGCGCAGTTTCCAGTTTTCGCGGATGCTTTGAATCCACGCGAAGAAGCGGTCGAACTGCGCACCGAGGTCGCGTGTGAGCACGAACATCAAAGTTAGGGCGAAGAAGACGGAGAGGACGACGCCGGAGCCGAAGATGCCCATCGTCTCCTCCATCAACTTCGAGTAGAGCACTTGGCCGACCATGCCGCCGGGACCGTTGACGTAGACGTTGGCCGGCGAGACAAAGAACTCCGACCAGCCCTTCTGCATGTCGGCCAAGCCGCAGGCGCAGAGCAGGCAGAGGATCATCGCCAGCGCGCGGGCCGTGGCCAGGCGGCGCATACCGCGGGTGTAGATGAAGGCGAGCCAGAAGAAGAATCCACCGATCAACCACGCCGCACCGCCGAGGACGCGGAAGAGGATGAACGCCGTCTGCGCGCCGACCTTGCCGACGGGGTTCACGCCGGTGGGCGCATGGTAGAGCGGTGAGCCATCGGGGAGTGTCTCGCCGGAGACGCTCATCATGGGCACCTGGTTCGGGGCGTAGTAGGCGAGCGCGACGGTGAGCAATAGCCCGACCATCAGGCAGAGGCATGCGGCCACCCACCGCGGACGGTAAGTCGGAGCGTTGAAGGAAGGGCCGTTGCGTTTGGGCTGAGTGTCGCTTTTTGCCATCTGGAGAGGGCGTTTGGGTTTAGGGCGGCGAGGCTAGGGGAATCGCGCGCGGATGTAAATTCAGCCTCCCATTTTTCATGGAATTGTTAACAGTGGCGTCGATGCATTTGCCAGTACGATTTCAACCGCTGTACCAAGCTCGCGTCTGGGGCGGTCGTGCCTTGGGCCAGGTTTTCCCGCGCACGCTGCCCGGGACAGACCCGATCGGCGAGAGTTGGGAGATCGTAGACCGTCCGGAGGCGCAGTCTGTCGTCCGCGATGGTCCGCTCGCCGGCATGACGCTGCGCGAGGCGCTCCGCCTGCGCTGCGCCGACTGGATCGGGCCGGACTGGCCGGTCACGCGGCCGTTCCCGATCTTGATCAAGTGGCTGGACTGCCGCGAGCGCCTCAGTCTCCAGGTGCATCCGCCAGTCGATGTCGCCGCCTCGCTCAAGGGCGAGCCGAAGACCGAGAACTGGTTCCTGGCCGGCATCGAGGGCCAGGCCGGCCTTATCCTCGGTCTCCAACCCGGTGTGACGCACCAGCAGTTCGAGGCCGCGCTGCGCGACAACACCCTCGAGCGCTGCGTCAACCGCTACTCCGTCCAGACCGGCGACTCCGTCCTTGTGCACAGCGGCACCGTCCACGCGATCGATGCCGGCTGCCTTATCCTCGAAATCCAGCAGAACTCCGACACGACCTATCGCGTCTACGACTGGGGACGCGTGGGGCTCGACGGTAAGCCGCGCAAGCTCCACGTCGAGGAGTCGCTCAAATCCATCCTCTTCGACGAACCGCCGCCGCCGATCGTGCGCGCGGCCGACAAGCCGGCCGTGATCGCCGACTGCAAGGAGTTTCGCATCCGCCGCGTGCCGTTGAAGCAGGGCGCGCAGCTCTCCTTCATCGCTGGTGAGCAGTGCCGCCTTCTCTCCGTTGTCCGCGGGCAGGTGCATGCCCGCGGTCTCGATGTCGAACCGTTCATCGCGGGCGACAATGCGCTGCTGCCCTACGCCGGGATGTTCACTTTCGAGGCCGACGCGGATTCGCTTGTCCTCGTGACGGAGAACTTTTCCTGAGCGGGGCTGCGACCGGCGCCGCGCAAGGCTTGAACTACGCCCGGCGGCGCGCCTTACTTGCCCGTTTGGGACCGTTCTCGCTCCGCCGCGCCTGCCGCAGCGGGGCATGAGCGGTCCACCGAATCCATTTACCGACACCACATGGCCAGCCACAAGGAAGACTACTACGAAATGCTCGGCGTCGCCCGCGACGTGTCCGCGGAGGACCTGAAGAAGGCCTACCGCAAGCTCGCGGTGAAGTACCACCCGGACAAGAACCCGGGCGACAAGACCGCCGAGGAGCGCTTCAAGGAGATATCCGAGGCCTACGACGTCCTGCGCGATCCCGACAAACGCGCCGCGTACGACCGGTTCGGTCATGCGGCCTTTGCCCAAGGCGGGGCCGCCGGCCCGCGCGGTCCTGGAGGCGGCGGGTTCCACGATCCGTTCGATGTCTTCCGCGAAGTCTTCGGTGGCGGTGGCGGCGGCATCTTCGAGGAATTCTTCGGTGGCGGCGGTGGTGGCAGCGGCGGACCGCAGCGCGGCGCCGACTTGCGCTACGACCTCGAGATCACGCTCGAGGAGGCGGCCGCCGGTTGCGAAAAGGAGATCACGTTCCGCAAGCTCGCCGAGTGCGAACATTGCCACGGCTCCGGTGCCGAGCCCGGCTCGAAACGCGTGCGCTGTTCCACCTGCCAAGGACATGGCCAGGTCACGACCTCCCGCGGCTTCTTCACTTTCCGCCAGACCTGCCCGACCTGCGGCGGCACCGGCTCGCGTGTCGAGAAACCCTGCACCAAGTGTCGCGGTGAGGGCCGTGTGCAGCAGGATGCGAAGGTCAAGGTCCGCATCCCCGCCGGCGTCGACACCGGCACGCGCCTGCGCTCCTCGGGCAACGGCGAGGCCGGCACCCTCGATGGCGGTCCCGGCGACCTCTACATCGTCCTTCACGTCGCCGCGCACGAGATCTTCGAGCGGCAGAACGACGACCTCTTCTGCGAGATTCCGATCAAGTTCACCCTCGCCACGCTCGGCGGCACCATCGAGGTGCCGACGCTCTCCGGCAAGGCCTCGCTGAAGATCCCCGCCGGCACCCAGTCCGGCACGACATTCCGGCTCAAGGGTCGCGGCCTGCCGAACCTGCGCGGCGGCCACTCCGGCGACGAGCTCATCCGGGTCCACGTCGAGGTGCCCACTGCGCTCAACGCCGACCAGCGCAAGAAGCTCGAGGACTTTGCCATCGCCTGTGGCGATGCCGATGAACCGGTCTCCAAGAGCTTTCTCGAAAAGGCCAAGAAGTTCTTCCAATGAGGAAGTTGGAAACGGAATGAATGTGGAAATCAGGAAAGCTGGAAACCGGACCGTGGAGACAAGGGACACCTCCAGCTCTCCCTGACAGTCTTTCCGTTCCTGTTTTCCTGAGTTCTACATAACTCCTTTTCCCAGCTTTCGGTTCCTCCAATTATCTCCCATGCGCGTCGTCCTTCTCGGTTCCGGCCGCGGCTCCAATGCCGAGGCCATCCTCAACGCCCAGCAGCAGGGCCGCCTCGGGCGCGCGCAGGTCGTCGGCATCATCACCGACCACCCGGGCGTACGGATGCTTGAGCTCGGCCCTCGTTTTGGCGTGCCGGCGGAGTTCATCGATCCTGCGCCGTTCAAGACCAAGCTCGAGGGCGAGGCCGAACAGCGCTATATCGCCGCCATCCGCGCACTCGGAGCTGACCTCGTCGTGCTCGCGGGTTTCATGCGCGTGCTCAAGCCGGGATTCCTCAACGCTTTTGACGGCCGGATCATCAATCTCCACCCAAGCCTGCTGCCCAGTTTTGCCGGGCTCGACGCCATCGGCCAAGCCTTCCGCCACGGCGTGAAGTACACCGGTTGCACGGTCCATGAGGTCAACGCCAACCTGGATGGCGGCCGTATTCTCGACCAGGAGGCCGTGCGCATCGAGGAGACGGACACCGAGGAGACGCTCGCCGCGAAGATCCACGCGGCCGAGCACCGCCTGCTGCCTGCCGTCATCGCCCGCTTGAGCGAGAAACAATCCTGATTCCCTTCCGCCCATGAGTCTTGTCGAAGCCCGCATCCCCATTTCCGTCTCCGCCACCGAGGCGATCGAAAATGCCCTCGCCGAGGCCGAGAACGCCGATTGGGGCGTGTTTGAGGACAAGCCCACGGCCAGCGCCTGGCTTGGAAGCTATTTCCCGGACGAGGCAGCCGCGAAGCTTGCCGTCGAGCGCGCCCGGCGCGACCTGCGCGCCGTCGCCACGATCGGCGAGCCGGAGATCCGCCCCATGCCCGACGCCGACTGGCGCGAGAGCTACAAGGCGCACTTCAAACCGTGGCATTTCGGCCGCATGCACTGGGTGCCCGTGTGGGAACGCGACAGCTACGCGCTGCCCGGCGGCGACGCCCTCGTGCTCCTCGATCCCGGCATGGCCTTTGGCACCGGCAACCACGAGACCACGCGCCTGTGCTGCGAGCGCATGGTCGCCTATGCCGAGCGGCGACGCGCCGCGGGCGGATCGCTGGAGGGCCTGCGTGTCATCGATGCCGGCTGCGGTTCGGGCATCCTCGCCATCTCGGCGGTGAAGCTCGGTTTCGCGCCTGTCGCCGGGTTCGACAACGACCCCGAGGCGGTGGCCGTGAGCCGCGAGAACGCCGTGCTCAACGACGTGGCCGGCCAGGTCGAGTTCTTCGTTGGCAACCTCATTACCGGACTTCGGGGCCGGCAGGCCGATCTGTTGATGGCCAACATCCTTGCCAACGTCCTGCGCGAGTTCGCGCGCGAGCTCGTAGCCGCAGTCGCCCCTGGCGGTTGGCTGGTGCTCAGCGGTATCCTCGCCACGGAGATCGACGCCGTGCGCCGCGACTTCGCGACCGTCGCGCCCGGTTGGGCGCTCGAGAGCCGGACGATGGGCGAGTGGGCCGACCTGAAGCTGGTCCGCCCCGAGTAAGGGCGCGCGTCGCTGTTTATTGGGGGAGAAGTGCCGCACCGTAAACCGTTGCGGCTTCACAGCGTTTCTCGCGCGAGCGACCGGATAACCGGATCGCCGATCCGTACGGATAGGCCGCTGGACGCGCCTGCACCACCTTGGCGTTGGGGAGCGAACTGGGTTCGCAGCAGTCTTTTGATAGCTGCGCATGTCAACCAATAGTTGACATGCGCTGAGGCGCTGAATCTACCGGTACCGTGGAGCTTATCCGGCAGCTCCTGATCGCGAGTCTGCGGCTTCTCCCTAATGGTGACGATAGCAGTCCTCCGTTTGTGCGTGCGTGTCCTGCGCGAATAGGGAGATCGACGTGCTCCGGTTCCGGGCGGGTAGTCGGGGGGCTGCCGCCGAGTGGAAAGCCGGGGAAACCACCTCAAGCAGTCGGCGTGGGGGACGATAGAAGAGGCGAAACGCGCTTCGACTTGGCTGGGGGATTTGATTTCGCAGCCGGGGCGGGGCCCGTCTCCCAGGCCGATGCGCACACTTACGCAGAAGTCCGTGCAGGTGGGCCGATATTCCCTCTCGGTTGTGGGGGCGAATACCGTGGTGGGGATCGCGTACTTCGCCCTCGCGCGACTGGGTCTGATGTTTGCCACGTTGCAGGAGAATGTCTCGCCGGTGTGGCCGGCGACGGGATTGGCGATCGCCGCGGTTCGGTTGGGCGGCAACCGCCTGCTGCCCGGCGTGTTCGCCGGGGCAGTGGTCGCTGGCGTGCTTACGTCGACCGCTTGGCCCGTGGTTCTGGGGATTGGCGTGGGTTGTGTGCTGGAGGCCTGGCTGGGGGCCTGGCTCCTGCAGCGGTCTGGCGCATGGACGCGCTGGCTGTACGATTTCGCGGAGACTGCGGGTTACTTTATCGCAGCGGTGGTGCCCGCGTTGGCGGGGGCGAGTGTGGGCGTGGCCTGCCTGCATTGGTCCGGCATGGTCGAAACCGGCATGTTGGCCCTGTTGTGGCAGACTTGGGCAACGGGCGATGCGCTCGGGACGCTGCTGGTGGCGCCGCTGCTGGTTGCGTTGCTGGCGGAAAACGCGGCGGCACCGGCGGTGCGCCCGCCGGGCTCGAAGGGGCTGAGGGCCTGTCTGCTCGTGGCGCTGGTCGTTGTGCTCAGTATCTGGGGGTACCGTGGGGTGTATGGAGTGCCGCTGCTGTTTCTGCTCTACCCGACGCTTGTGCTCGGGGCGTACTGGTTCGGCGTGCGGGGCAGCCGGACGGTGGCGCTGGGCATTGCGATGTGTCTGCTGGTGGCGGTGTATGGGGGCGGTGCCGGGTTCCCAGGCGGGGCGCCGAACGTGCGATTGTCGCTGCTGGAATCGTTTCTGGGGACGGTGGCGCTGGGCGGTGTGGCGATCCCGTGCCTGATCGGGGCCGGGCGGTCGCAGTTGCCGGTGTGGGTGCTGTTTGGCGGTTGGGCGGCGAGCGGTGTGATTTTCCGGTACGCCGAACCGGCGCTGGAGGTAGCGATCGCGGCGGGGCTGGGGGTGCTGGCTCTCCTGTTCGCCGGTCTCGTGTCGACGCTGGAAGGGGCGGGACGCCGCGCCAGCGAGCTGGCCGAGGCGAAGTCCCGCGAGTTGCTCGCGGCCACGGAGCGGCTTGAGTCGCTGCTCGAGAACGCCGACTGCTTGCTCTGGGACGCGATGGTCACGATCGACGGCGACAACTGGACGTGGGCCTTCAATGTGCATCCATCGGGCCTGTACAAACGGCTTTTCGGCGCGCGAATGCCGACCCTCGAGAAGGGGCTCTGGTACCAGCTGAACATCCCCGAGCATGCCGAGATGGATGCGCGCAGCCGGTCGGCCTTCCTGAGCGGTGCCGGGGGCTACGAGCAGGAGTTCCGTGTGATCGACGGCCCCAAGACGGTGTGGCTGCGCGAGATGGTCTCGATCCAGCCGCTTGGCGGGCACCGCTGGAAGGTGGCCGCCGTGGTGACCGAGGTCACCAAGCGCCGCACGGTGGAGCTGGCGTTGCAGGCGATCAACCGCGACCTGCAGAAGGAGATCGCCGAGCGCAAACGCGCCGAGGACGAGGCGTTGCTGGCTCGCGCGGCCGCCGAGGCCGCCAATCGCGCCAAGAGCGAATTTCTCGCGACGATGAGCCACGAGATCCGCACGCCGATGAACAGCATCATCGGTTTCACCGACCTGCTGCTCGAGACGCATCTGACCGACGAGCAACGCGAATGGGTGGTGATCGTGCGCGAATCGGGCCGTTCTCTTCTGACGATCATCAACGACATCCTCGACCTCTCGAAGATCGAGGCCGGCAAGGTCGAGCTGGAGCGTGTTGCGTTTTCTCCTGTGCTGGTGGCGCGCGAGATCGTCGGATTGGTGGCCGCCGGGGCGCGCAAGAAGGGCGTGCTGGTCGAGCTTCTGCCCGCGGCGGACATCCCGGCGCAGCTGCTCGGCGACCCGCTGCGGTTCCGCCAGATCCTGCTCAACCTCGTCTCCAACGCCCTGAAATTCACGCCCAGCGGCGAGGTTCGCATCCTGTATTCATGGCATCCGGCCTGGATGCAGCAGCCCCAGGGCGTGCTGGAAGTCGCCGTGCGCGACACCGGAATCGGCATCGCTCCCGACAAGGTTGGGCGCATCTTCCAGAAATTCACCCAGGCCGAAGACTCCACGACCCGCTACTTCGGCGGCACGGGGCTGGGGCTCTCCATCGCCAAACGTCTGGTCGAGCTGATGGGCGGCGAGATCGGCGTGAAGAGTAGCCCGGGGAAGGGCTCGACCTTCTGGTTCAGGCTGCCGCTAGCGCATGCCGAAACGGCGCCACGGACCGCGGAGCCGGGCGCGCCGGGCCCTGCCGCGAGTCCGGAGCCCGCCCCGAGCGGGGGCGGCAACGGTCGTCTCAACGTGCTCGTGGCCGACGATGTGGAATTCAACCAGCGCCTCGCCGCGCTGATGCTCCGCAAACTCGGGTGTGTGACGGATTTCGCTTCCACCGGGCATGCCGCGGCCGAGCTCACGGCGAAGCGCCGCTACGATCTGGTGTTCATGGATTGCCAGATGCCGGAGTGGGACGGCTTCGAGGCGACGCGCGCGATCCGCCAGCGCGAATCGGAGACCGATACGCCGCATGTGCCGATCGTGGCCATGACGGCCAGCGCCGTGATCGGCGACCGCGAGCGCTGCCTCGCGGCAGGGATGGACGACTACGTGGCGAAACCGCTCAACCTCGACGATCTGCGGCGTGTGATCCAGCGCTGGGGCAGCGATGGGAAGAACGATGGCAACACCGCCGGCGGAGCCTAGGTGACGTAACGCTCGTGCTTGCCGCGCGGCGAAGGGTGCGGGCAAGCGACGGATGTGTTGGGGCATCAGCGACGAACGGCCGGTCGCCGGTCTACGCGGCGATGAGCTCGCGGCCGATTGCCTGGGATGTGGTGCGGCGTGTGCGAACGCGGGGACGGCTCCGGATAGTGGTGCGCGCGGCTGGGCGACGGGCATCGAGGTGGGCGTAGCGTTCGCGGAGGATTTCGCCGGCCTCGCGGAGCACGGCCAGCAGCAACGGGCGCCAGTCGGCCTCCTCGGGCTGGTGGGCGGCGAGGTAGGCGTTGACGGCATCGGCCAATCGACCGAAGAACGCATTCTCGGCTCCGGGGCCGCCGGTGAGCCGGCTGTCGGTCCGGAGCGCGAAGAACAGCCAGGAGAGCGGCCGGGCGTGGCGGGTGAGGATACCGAGGTCGCCGCTGAGCGCGGCGTCGCTGTCGGTGAGCGCGAGGGCGTCGTCGGTGGCGAAGACGCCAGCGGCGTGCCAGAGCTCGGCGGTGGGGGCGTAGGTGGGGTGTTCGAGGACGGAGCTGGTGCCGATCTCGGCGGCGAGGGCGATGAGGAGCGGATGGCGGAAGGCGACGAAGTTCATGCGCACACTCTAGCCGGTACCGTCGGACATCGGCCGGCCGAGGGTGTCCGAGGTGGCAAATTTCTCACCGCAGGCTGCGGTGGCCTACGCCCCCAGTGATTCTTTCGGGCAGGGCGAGTGGCACCGGGTGCCGGGCGCAGGTCAGTCCAGCGCGCGGTGGATCTTGTCGAGCAGGGACTGGATGGTGAACGGCTTCTGCAAGAAGCCCTTTTGCCCCAGGTTTCCGTAGCGCGCGGTCTCCGTGTTCTCGTCGAAGCCGCTCATGAGGAGAATTCGGGCTGCCGGATCGATCGCGAGCATCTGGCCGAGCGCTTCGATGCCGTCGATCTTGGGCATGGTGAGGTCCAGCAGCACTGCATCGATCTCCCCATGACGTGTGGCGTATAGTTCCAGCCCGGCCTGGCCGTCTTCGGCGAGCAGCACCTAGATGTCGTTGCGCCGGAGCATCGCCTGCACGGTTCGGCGCACGCAGTCCTCGTCGTCGACCACCAGCACTGTGGTGGCGCGGTTGGGGCGCGGGCTGTCTGGATCGGCTGAGGCGGGGAGTGCGGCCGGGGCTTTCACTGCGGCGGGAAACAGAAGCGTGAACGTCGAGCCTTTCCCCGGCGTGCTCTCGACCTTGATCGCTCCGTGGTGGCCGCGGACGATGCCGAGCACGGCGGCGAGGCCGAACCCGCGCCCGGTGAACTTGGTCGAGAAGAATGGGTCGAACGCCTTGGCCGCAGTTTCTGGCGACATGCCGCAACCGGTGCCGCTCACCTGTAGGACGATGTAGTCGCCTTCGGCCAGCTGCGGGGCGAGATACATCGTCTCGAACACGGAGCGGTCGGCATGTACCAGTCGCGTGGCGATGCGGATCACTCCGCCCGCGTCCCCGATCGCATCGGCGGCGTTTATCACGAGATTCATCGCGACCTGCTGGAGCTGTGCCGTGTCGCCCTCGATAGGCGGGAGGCCGGCGGCGAGATCCAGCTGGAGCGCGATGTTTGCTGGCAGGGTTGACTTGAGGAGTTCGGCTGAGTCGCGGGCGAAGCTGCTCAACTCGATCGTGCGGACGGAGAATCTTCCCCGGCCGGAATAGGCGAGCATCTGGCGGCAGAGGTCGGCGGCGCGGTGGGCCGTCTCCTGAAGCAGGTGCATGCTGCCGTGCGCGGCAGTACCCTCGGGCAGATCCTCGGCGACGAGCGAGGCGTGGCCGATGATGGCGGTGAGGAGGTTGTTGAAGTCGTGGGCGACGCCTCCGGCGAGGAGGCCGAGACTATCCAGCTTCTGCGTCTGCTCGAGCTTGAGCTGTAGCTTCATCTGCTCGGTCACATCGTGGATCAACGCGATGCAGGAGAGCCGCCCCATCCACTCGATCCGTTGCGCGGTTACCTCGACGGCGATCTCGCGGCCGTCCTTCGTCAGATGTTTCCAGATATGGTCCACTCTGCCCGAGATTCGGCCGGTCCGAAGCAGTTCGAGAGCCTGTGCGGCGTGGGGGCGTTCGGAGGGCGACAGGACGTTGTCGGCGGTCAGCCGGAGAAACTCGTCGCGTGAATTGCCGTAGAGTTGCAGGGCTGTGGCGTTGACCTCGACACACCTCAAGGTCTCGAGATCGAAGATGATGATCGGCTGCGGATTGGCCGCGAAGAGCATCCGAAACCGCTGCTCGCTGTCGCGCAGGGCCTGCTCGGCGGCGATCTGGGTGGAGATGTCGCGGGAAATGGTGATGACACCGCGGAGCGTGGGGTTGGCGAGCTCGTTGCGGCCGGCGGCTTCCATCCACGTGTAGGAGCCGTCGGCGTTGCGGTAACGGTAGCGCGCACGTGCCCACTGTTCGGGATGGGCGAGCAGAGTGGCGAACTCGGCTTTGATGGTGGGGCGATCGTCCGGGTGGATGAGTTCGAAAGTGTCCCGCCCCTGGAGGTCTTCGGCCCGATAGCCGTGGGTCTGCCAAGCGGCCGCCGAATTGAAGACCAGGTGACCTTCGGAATCGATGATGCTGAGGATGTCCGGCGAAAGATCCACCAGCGCGCGGAATCGTGCAGCGTCGTCGGAGGGAGGGGAGGGGTTGGCACCGGACACGGGAAAAATGCTCCAAACGTTCAGCACGGAGTCGAGGGGATTCGCGGCGGGAGCGCCGGGCTTCCGTGCGCGGGATGGGGCCGCGCGAAATCGTTCTCGCCACCGGCGGCGTGTGCGAAGGTGATTCGCTCGCTCGTCAACATGATCGTCGCCGTCCATCCGCTCGCCGGGTTCGACAAGGTGCTGCACTACCGCGCACCGGAGACATTCTGTGCGGGGATCGCCGTCGGCTCGCTGGTGCGCGTGCCGGTGGTGAACCGCTTCACGCTGGCGGTCGTCTCGCAGCTCGATCCCACGCCGGACTGTCCGGTGGAGAAGCTCAAGAACGTGGCGGAGCTCGTGTACCCGTTTCCCGCACTCACGCCGGAGCTGCTGTCGCTGGCGCGCTGGATCGCCGCCTACTACGCGGCGCCGCTCGACACCGTGATCGAGGCGATGATCCCGGTCTCCGTTCGCAAGGGACTCGCGCTCAAGATCGAGAAGCGGCTCGCCGTGGCGCGGGAGCTTTCTGTCGAGGAGCTGGAAACGCTGAACCGCCGCGCGCCGCAGCAGGCGAAGCTCTACGCCTTCCTCAAACTCCAGCTCCACCCCGTGGCGAAGCCCCTCGCGCTGGAGCGCCTCAAGGTCGGCCCGTCGAGCGTGGCCGCGCTGGTGAAACACGGCGTGCTGCGTGAAATCGAGCACCGCATCGAACGTGTGGCCTACGGCGACGAGATCGGTGGTGTGGAGCCGGTGGCGGTTATCCCGCCCGAGCTCAACTTGGCGCAGAAGGCCGCCGTCGACTCGATCCGCGCCAGCGGCGCGAAGGGCGGTTTCGCGGTGCACCTGCTCCAGGGCGTGACCGGCTCGGGCAAGACCGAGGTCTATCTTCACGCCATCGCCGACATGCTCCAGGGCGGCGGCGGGGCGGTGTACCTGGTTCCCGAAGTCGCGCTTACGCCGCAGACGGTGGCGCGGCTGCGCGGCCGGCTCGAACAACAGCTCGGCCAGCGCGTGGTCGTGTGGCACAGCTCGCTGAGCGAAGGCGAGCGGCTCGACGGCTGGCTGGCGCTCGCCTCGGGCCAGGCGCGGATCGTGGTGGGCGCGCGCTCGGCGGTGTTCGCCCCGGTGCGCGACCTGCGGCTGGTAATCGTCGACGAGGAGCACGAGCCCGCCTACAAGCAGGACGAGACCCCGCGCTACCACGGGCGCGACGTGGCCGTGTACCGTGCGAAGCTCGCCGGCGCGGTGTGCGTGCTCGGCTCTGCCACGCCGTCGGTCGAGTCGGGCACCCCCGTCCGCCGCGGGCGCGATCTGCACGCCACCCTCCCGCCGCGCAGC
>CAZXHR010000099.1:0-15861 GCA_964640465.1 uncultured Opitutaceae bacterium | reverse complement strand
GCAGCGCCTCTCTCCATCATCCCGAGCCAAGCTCAATCCTTCGTGAGGATCGGGGCGGCGCTACCGCCCGCTGGGTTTCTACTCGACGCCTCCGCCGCACGGCCAAGAGTTGGCACCCATGTTCCCCCCGGCCGCGCGCCCGCTATTCCGTCTCCGTCTCCTGGTCACACTCGGCCTGGCCCTCTGCGGCTTCGGCTGCTCGGAGGCGCAGCCCAAGCCCGCCAAGCCCGCCGCCGCAGTCGGATCCCCCATCGCCTCCATCGCCGCCCGGCCGGCCGAGCGCATCTACCCGGTCATGCTCGGCATCGACGTCCTCGAGGCCGACGGTTTCGCCGCCATCCGCGGCAAGCGCATCGGGCTGCTCACCCATCCCGCCGGCGTCAACCGCCGCGGCGTCAGCACGCTCGACATCCTCCGCCGCGCCCCAGGAGTGCAGCTCGTCGCGCTCTACGGCGTCGAGCACGGCATCGACGGCACCATCCCCGCCAGCAAGAACTACCAGGACTCCGTCCACGCCCCCACCGGCCTGCCGCTCTACTCCCTCTACAACGGGAAATCTCGCAAGCCCACCCCCGCCCAGCTCCAGGGCATCGACGCCCTCGTCATCGACCTCCAGGATATCGGTACGCGCAGCTACACCTTCATCAGCGCCATGAAGGTCTGCATGGAGGCCTGCTTCGAGAACAAGAAGGAGGTCATCGTCCTCGATCGCCCAAACCCGCTCGGCGGCCTGAAGGTCGACGGCCCGCCGCTCGACGCCGACCTGATGAGCTACGTCGGCGCGTTCCGCGTGCCCTACGTCCACGGCCTCACCATGGGCGAGCTCGCCACCCTCGCAAAAAACACCCCAGGCGTCCTCTCTGTCCCCGAGTCCGTCCGCACCAAGGGCAAGCTCACCGTCATCGCGATGAAGGGCTGGCACCGCTCCATGCGCTGGCCCGAGACCGGCCTGAAGTTCGTCCCCACATCCCCCTACGTCCGTAACTTCGGCGCCGCCGCCGGCTACGCCATGACCGGCCTGGGCTGCGAGATCGGCGGCTTCAAGCACGGCGTCGGCACCGGGTATCCGTTCCGTACCCTCACCTTCCCCCAGAAGAGCCCCGAGGAGCTCAAGCGCGCCCTCGACGCCCTCCACCTCCCCGGCGTCTCCTTCGCCGTCATCGGCACGACCGATAGCACCGGCAAGCCCATGCGCGGCGTCTACACCGAGATCACCGACTGGAACGCCTGGCGCCCCACCGAGCTCAGCCTCCACCTCATGCAGCTCGCCGCCGCCTGGAATCCGAAAAACCCCTTCGCCGGCGCCTCGAAAACCGAGGGCGATCTCTTCCGCAAGCACACCGGCTCCCGCGAACTCTGGGACGCCCTCGTGCGCGAAGGCGCCAAGACCAACGTCGCCGCCCTCCACGAGCAATGGCGCCAGCGCGCGGTCGCCTACCAGCAGCAGACCCGCCGATTCTGGCTCTACCAGCCATAGCCCCACTGCTTCGCCCTCCGCTGCGCCGGACACACCGCGCTCCGCCTATCGAATATTCCGAGCCATTCGGCAGCGCATTAGCCCGCAGCCCCACCGCGGGATTGCTCTCGTCCACCACGCCATTCTAGTTCGTTGGCGACAAACCTCCGCGAGCAGTCGTCCCCACCGGCGCCGCAGCACAAACTCACCTTATACATGCACCCGCTCCGCAGTCTCCTCCTGCCCGCCGCCCTCCTCTTTGCGCCCCTCGCCGTCCGTGCCGACACACCCGCCGCCGAGAAACCCGCACCCGCCCCGGCGGCCGACTCCGCCGCCAAGACCGAGGAAGAACCGCCGAAGACCTTCGTCGAAGCCCTCCACCGCAAGGGCGTGAAGACCACCGAGGGCCCCGCCACCGTCAAACTCGGCTCCGTCGCCGAGTACCGCCTCGCCGAGGGCCAGCACTTCGTCGGCCGCGATTCTCTCGAGACATTCTTCAAGCTCACACGCAACTTCTACAGCGACAAGGAGCTCGGCGTCGTCATCGACGACTCCGGCTGGATGCTCTTCTTCGACTTCGCCGACGTCGGCTACGTCAAGGACGAGGACAAGGACAAGCTCGACGCCGACAAGCTCATGGCCTCCATGCGTGAGAATCAGGACTCCGCCAACGAGCACCGCAAGAAGCAGGGCTGGGACGAGATGAAGCTCCAGGGCTGGGCCACCGCCCCCCACTACGACGAGAAGACCCACAACCTCACTTGGGCCATCAAGCTCTCCTCCTCGCAGGACAACTTCAAATCCGTCTGGATCAACGAGAGCATCCGCCTGCTCGGCCGCGGCGGCTACATGAACGTCACCCTCGTCGCCGACCCCGACGAGTACGCCGCCGCCTCGCAGGCCACCGCCACCCTCCTGGCCGGCAACTTCAACTACGTCCAGGGCCAGCGCTACGCCGAGTGGAAGCAGGGCGACAAGATCGCCGCCGTCGGTCTCGCCGCCCTCGTCGTCGGCGGTGGTGCCGCCGTCGCCGCCAAGATGGGACTGCTCTCCAAATTCGGAGCCCTCCTCGCCAAGATGGGCAAGCTCGTCATCGTGGCCATCGCCGCCATCGGCGCCGGCATCGTGAAGCTCTTCAAGAAGATCTCCGGCTCCCACCCGACCGACAAGGAATCGTGAGCCGGTCCCTTGCGATCCACCGCCGATCTTCCCTGACGGTTGCGCCCCGGAAGGGGCGCGTAGGGGCGCCGTCTTGCGGCGCCCGTTCAGGCCGGACCTGAACCAACCAACGAGCGTCGCACCAACGCCGTCCAAGCCACGGCCCGTTTCGGCCCCGCTCTCCGCCCCTTCGTTCCCTTCGCTGCCTTCTGTCGGTTCCTTCAGCGTTTCCCCTCACTCATGTCCGACTGGTGGTCAGTCATCGCGATCTTCTGGATCGCCTACCTGCTCGACGGCCTGCGCCGCACGCCGCGCGCGCACACCATCGTGCGCCGCGCCGCGCCATGGCCCGCCGCCCTCCGCCACACCGGACTCCACCTCCTTCCGCCCGCGCCCTGGACCTGGCGTTTCCGCGCCGACGACCCTCCCTTCGCCCTCTCGCCCGAAGGCCTTTGCAACCAGCCCGTGGCGACCGCCGCCCGCCCCGCCGAACCCGCGCAGTTCACCGCCGTCTGGCGCTGGGAGCAGATCGAGACCATCGTCGAGAAACGCGGCTGGCTCGTGATCAACGGCCGCCTCTTCGGCCCCGCCACCACCGCCTGGCCCGCCGCCGACCTCCTCGCCCTCGCCACCGCGCTCAAACCGCTCGCACCCGCCGCCCGCGAAGCGCACCTACGCCGCTGGCTCGCCCTCCGCCTCCGTCCCGCCCACTGGCGCCGCCGCATGGTCGTCGTCCGCCGCCGCACCGGCGATGCCGCGCTCCTCAACACCGCCACGCTCCTGGCTTTCGGCGCCGCCACCGCCATCGCCTGCTTCACTCCTGCCACCGAGGAATACGAGGAGACCCCGCGCATCCTCGCCCTCCTGCCCCCGCTGCTCTGGTTCGCACTCGCCGGCTATATCGGCGGCATCGCCGCCGCCCTCTTCGCCGCCCGCCGCCTCAGCCGCTGGCTCCAGCCCGGCACGACAAAGGCCATCCTCTCCGCCGCCTGCTTCCCCCCGCACGGCCTGCGCTGGCGCCGCCTCCTCTCCGACTCCGTCGTCCCCGCGCCGCACCCGCTCCTCGTCGCCCTCGCCGCGCCCGGCAAAACGCTGCGTGCCGCCACCGCCTTCGACGCCCTCGCCGATACCCGCTGGCCGCTCCCGCTCCCGGGAAACGATCCCTCGATCGTCCGTACCGAGCCGTTACCCGACGCCGCCACCGCCGCACTCGCCACCGCCGCAGAGATCCGCTCCTGGCAGGCCGCCGAGTTCGAGCGCCGTTTCCGCACCTGGTTCGCCGCCGCCGGCATCGATGCCGACGCCCTCCTCGCCCCACCCGCCCGCGACAATTCCGGCGCCTGCGCCTACTGCCCGCGCTGCCGCAGCCAGTTCACCCGCGCCGACGGCCGCTGCTCCCGCGGCATCCCCCTCCAGCCGCTCCCGCCGCGCTGACCTGCGCCGGCTACCCGTGGCGCCGCTCGCATGAGCGGCGATCCACCGGCCCTCCTTCGCGCCGAGCGTTCTCGTCTCCCCGCTCGACGCGCAGCCCGACCCGTGTATCCTCCCTTTCGTTTCCCGGTCCGCCGCTTGCGCCCTCCAGGCGCGCCCGAGGCGCAGTCCGCCCCGCCGCCACCATGAGCCCGACACACGCCCCCGCCTTCGACGTCTTCCTCTCGCACAACAGCAGCGACAAGCCCGCCGTGCGCGAGCTGCGCGACCGGCTCGCCGCGCGCCGGCTCACCGTCTGGTTCGATGAGGACGAGCTCCGCCCCGGCATTCCCTGGCAACAGCTGCTTGAAGAGGGCATCCGCGCCTCGCGCAGCGTCGCTGTCGTCGTCGGCAGGGACGGCGCCGGTCCCTGGGAGAAGGAGGAGATGCGCGCCGCGCTCCTCTTCGCCACCGACGACAAGGATACCCCGCGCCCGGTCATCCCCGTGCTGCTCCCCGGTGCCAAGCGCCCGAAGCTCCCGCTCTTTCTCCAGAGCCGCACCTGGGTCGACCTCCCCGCCGGCCCGGCCGACGAGGCCGCGCTCGACCGCCTCGTCTGGGGCATCACCGGCCGGAAGAAGGCACGACGGGACACCGACCGCCCCGACACGGGGACTCGGGACAACACCGAGAACTTCCCGCCGCCACTACCGCCGCCACTGCAGCTCGAAACCCTGCTGCCCGGCTCTTGGCAGGTGCGTATCCAGACCCCCTTCGCCCTCGGCAACCTTCAGCTCATCCTCACCCAGCAAGGCTCATTCCGCGGCGAGCTGCTCACACCCATGGGACAGAGCATCATCGACGGTACGTGGCAGGCCGACACTGCCGCCCATCAGATCACGCTCCAAGGCCGGCAAGCCGCCGGCTTTCAGGTCATGCCCTACTACGCGCTCGTACAGGTCACCTTCTTCGACCCGCAGCAGATCGTCGGCATCACCTCCGGCGGCGAGCAGGTGACGTGGCACAAGCAGACCCCGGCCGCCTGAGCCGGACTCCCTCGATTCCTAGAGGGCGACGCTTCAGCGTCGCCGCTCCGGTCCGTGCAACCGTGCGCGGGGCGCCCCGCCCCTCAGAGCTTCGCGAACGCCGCGCGGCCGGTCATTCCTGGCTGGATGCCCAGCGCCTGCGCCGGCTTGTTGGCCTCGCGCACCTCGCCGGCGAGCAGATCGGCGAGGCTGCCGATCGAGCCGCCGGTCGTCGGTTTCACCCGTGCAGCTGCGATCCCGAACTTCTCCAACGCCTGCGGATCGATCGCCCCGCAGGCGAGGAGTCCTCGCTCGGTGCGCGCGTACACCAGGCTCACCGGCCCGATCGGCATCACGACGCCCTCCGCGCTGCGGCCCTCGACCGTCGCCTGCTCGTGGCGGATGCAGGCCTGCGTCGCCAGATGCTGGAGCGACGGTTCGCCCGCCAGCAGCGGCATGGCGCGCCGCAGCGTCTCGGCCAGGTACGGCGTGGCGAGGTGCTCGGCCTTCGCCGCGGCGTCGCGGTAGCGCTCGACGACGACGCAGGTCTCGGGCTGCGCCTCGTCGCGCCACAGCTCGTAGACCATCGCGCCCGGCTCGCGGGCGGTGAGGCGCACCTGCTCGCGCAGGATCGTTTCGAGAGCCGCGCCCTGGCCGGGCTTGGCGTGGAAGGTGGCGATGATGTTCTTCATGCGGGAATCGTTTCGCCCGCACTCTACCTCAACGCGACAGCCGCGGATTGTAGAAATGCGACACGAACGCCTCCCGCGTGAGCAACTCCCCGGGCGTGTGCCCCGTCAACTCGCCCACCTCGTGGATGAAGTGCGCCTGGTCGTAGTAACCGCGCGCGAGCGCCGTATCGAGGTAGTCAGTCTCGCCCGCCAGCAGGAGCTGCCGCAGCGTGTGGTTGAGCCGCGCAATCCTCTGGAAACGTTTCGGCGGCATCCCGGCCGCACCGCCGACCAGCCGCTCGAACTGTCGGCCGCTATAACCGAGATCTTCCGCCAGCTCCGCCGCCGTCGCCCCGGGCTCGGCATAGTACAACGCGTCGACCGCATGGTCGCCCACCTCCAGCTCCGGCGCTCCGTGCCCGATCCGCCCGAGGAGAAACCGCTCCACGCAGCGCGCCCGCGCCGCGAAATCCGGCAGCGACGCCAGGCGTGCCGGCAGCTCGTCGACCTCCGGCCCGAAGTGCTCCGCCGCGTCCGGGAACCGGTCGATCAGGTCGCCCATGCGCAGCCGCCCGAAATGCCGGATCGCGCTGGTACGGAACCGCACCGCCACAAACCCCACCGGCCCCGGCGCCACCAATCGCCGCGCATGAGTGCGCAGGCAGGTCAAATGCGCCGCGGGCACGGCGCCGCCGGCGCCATTGTCCGCCCGCAGGGCTAGGAACGGCGTGCGGTAGTGGAGCATCAGGTCCGCGCCCGTGCCCGGCAGCAGCAACGGCAGCGGCACCGGGCACTCGCTCTCCCACGACCAGAGCCGCTCGACGAACGGCCGCAGCGCCGGCGGCGGCAGTGCGAACGTGCGTAGGATGACCGGGGAGGGCGACATCGTTGAAGTGCTCCGCCGGATCGTGGGCGCGTTCCCCGTGGCCGTCCATCCCCGTCGTCGGCCTGCCACCCGCAGGGGATGCAGCAGCCGTGTTCGTCACCGCAGCGGAGATCGGCGGCCGCGGCGTTCAGAGCGAACGCCGTTCACGGAAAGCCAGCGCCTGCCGCCGGGAGAACTCGACCTCGCGTCCAGTGGTCAGCCGCGCCCTCAGGCCGCCGCTGAACCACGGCTCGATGGCGACGACATGCGCGAGGTTGACGAGCTGCGAGCGGTTGGCCCGGAGGAACAGGCGGCCGGGCAACCGCTTCTCCATCGAGGTCAGGGTGCGGAAGATGAGCGGCTTCGCCTCGCCCAGATAGACCCGCGTGTGGTTGCCGTCGGCCTCGAGCAGCGGGATGGAATCGACCGGCACGAACCAGCAGCGGTCGCCTTCGCGGACAAAGACCCGGTCGTCCTCGCGCAGCTCGAGCGCGGAATCCTCCACGAGGTCCGCCGCGGGTTCTTCAGCGGACTCGCCGCGGGGGAGCGCGGAGCTGCGGATACGTTCGAGCGCCGACGCCAGCCGCTCGGCGCCCACCGGCTTCATGAGATAATCGAGCGCGTTGACCTCGAAGGCGCGTAGCGCGAATGCGTCGAACGCGGTCACGAAGATCACCCGCGGGTGCGGCGTGGGCAGCGCCTCGAGCAGGTCGAAGCCGTTGCGACCCGGCATCTCGATGTCCAGGAAGAGTAGGTCCGGTTTCTCGCGGGCGCAGAGCTCGAGCGCGGCAGTGGCACTTGCGGCCTCGCCGCAGATCTCGATGTCCGCGTGCTTGGCGAGCAGGCGGCGCAGCTCGACCCGGGCAAGTCGTTCGTCGTCGATGATGGCGGTTTTCACGTGGAGGAAACGGGAGAGTCCGAGGGGCGGGCGGCGGCGGGCACGGCGACCTCGGCGACGACCAGAGCGTCGCCGGCCTGCCTCAGCGTGAGGCGGGCGCGGTCCCCGAAGAGCAGCCGCAGGCGGGCGCGCGCGTTGGTCAGGCCCACCCCCACCGAGGAGCCGCCGGCGCCGATTGTGCCCGGGTTGGTGACACGCAGCACCAGGCCGCCTTCCCCGGCGGTGGCGGAGATCGACACGGTTCCGCCCTCCTCGCGCGTCGCGATGCCGTACTTCACGGCATTCTCGACGACCGTCTGGAGGACGAACGGCGGCACCGGGAAACGGCACGCCGAGGGATCGATGTCGCGCACAACCCGCAGGCGTTCCTCGTGCCTGAGCTGCTCGAGCGCGAGGTAGTTGTCCACCAGCTCGAGCTCGCGCGAGAGCGGGATGAGCTCGTGCTGCCCGAAGATAAGCGAGCTGCGAAGGAAATCGGCAAGCTGGGTGACGGCGGTGCGGGGTGCCTCCTCCTCCTCGGAGATGAGCGCGCGCAGCGAGTTGAGGCTGTTGAAGAGGAAATGCGGATTCACCTGCGATTTGAGGGCGCGCAACTCCGCCTCCTTCACCGCGGCGTCGAGCGCCAGCCGCTCCAGCCGGCCGAGCTGGTACTGGCGGTACGCGAGGCACCCGTAGTACAGCCCGCACCAGCAGCACAGGAGCGGGAAGCACAGGGCGCCGAGCGCCAGGCACTCGGTCACCCCGGAGCTGCTGCCGAACTCGCTGCGCTCGATCGTGCGCGGAATCCAGAGAATCGACATGCCGAACACCGTGGCCCCCATCGCGACAGCCTGTGCCAGACACCACGGCAACAGGCACGCGGCGAGGCGCCACAGGCTGCGCGCCCGTCGCCGCAGGCGCAGCAGCAGGATCCGGAGCAGGTGCGTGTGCACGAGTCCGGCGACGGACAGCAGCGCCATCATGGCCAGCTCCGTCCATGGCGTGCCGTCCTGCTCCAGCAGGATGGCGGCCGAACAGACGCAGGCGAGATAGGCCGCCCACCCGGCCGCCTGAAACCGCCAATACAGCGCCGTGCCCAGCCAACGGCGCCGCAGGGGGTGGGTCTCGACCGATGCAGGGAAATTGAGCTCGATCTGGTTCATGCCCGCGGGACCTTGCGCAGTCGCCCCGTCAGAACTTCACGGCCAGGGCTAGGGACCCATACGCCGCCGCCTCGTCCGACTTCACCTTGTAGTGACGCTCGAAGTAGTCGTACTCCCGCGAGACCACGCAGCCGGCGGTGGCCGTGAAGCTGCACCGCGGGGAGAGGCGATACTCCGCCGAGAGCCCGATGCGGCAGTCCTCATACTCGAGCTTGGTGTCCGCCAGCGAAGGCTTTCCCGCGAGGGCCGGCAGCGGATCCTTCTCGATGTGGTAGGTGTCGGATACCCCCTCGGCAACCAGCGAGAGGCTCAGCGACTCGCTGACGTTGCATGTGACGGCTGTGCGGGGGAACCCGAACGAGACACTCCACCGCTCGGAGGGCGCCCACTGCACACCGACTCCCGGCATCACCTTGTGGTGCGCCATCGAGTCGAAACCGACTCCCAGCATCAGCGACAGCGTGTCGCTGTAGCGATAGAACGCGCCAGCGCCGCCGCCGACCCCGAAGGAGCCAGCGCCGGTGTCGGACCCCGCCCAGCGTAGGCCGGGGCTGAGGGACACGAATGCATTCACGCGGTCGTTCCAAGACTGCGAGTAGGCGAGCTCGACCTGTGCGCTCTGCAGGCGTTTGGGCAGCGCAGTGGCGACGTTGTGCTCCGGCAGCTCGAAATAGGAACCATGCAGGCTGTGTCCCACGGAGAGCGTCGCCCCGTTGGGCAAGTCGAACTCGTAGGACGCCTCGTGGTCGAACTCCGCGGACGAGACCTCGCCAGCGGGACGCGATCCGGACTTCAGTTTGGTCTTCCCGGAGAAGCTGCCCCCCAGCGACACGCTCAGGCCAAGCGTGGAGGGCTCCGCCGCGGGCGCGACCGAAGTCTCATCGGCCGCGGCAGCGGCGACAAGCGTTACACCGAGAAAGAGGGGAATGATTGGTTTCATCGCCGATGAGCATCGCCGAGCCAACCACAGGAAGCACGCTCGCCTCAAGCATCGGTCGGCCAGTGTTGTGAACCGCAGCAAATGGATGGTCGAACGGCGGCGATCGACCCGCGGCCGGAGCGCCCCGACCACCGCCCTCGGCCCAGTGCCCTGCCGATGCACTGCGCGGTCGCGGTCTCGCCACGTCCTGAGGCCGCTCGCGTCGTGCTGCAACCGCCGGTTGAGCGGCCGATCCCGACGGGGCCGAGATGCGGTATGGATGGCGCATCCCGGCAAGGGCCATTGGCAGCCGCCTTCGGCTCGTATCCGGAAACCATATCCACAAATGATACCACATATCTCATCCACACTGCCCTTGCCGCTCCGGAGCCGCACGACGGCCGCCTGGCGGGGCCTGCGCCGCACCGCCATCGCCCTCCTGCTGGTCGCTTCGGGCGGCCTGGTAGTGCACGCAAACGAACGCCCGCCCGTCGCGCTGCCCGAAGTCTCGGGTCCGTACGGGGTGGGCGTCGTCGATCTGCCGCTCACCGACTCCAGCCGCGCGGGCGAATACTCCGACGGCTCCACCTCCTCCGGACGGGAGATCATGGTCCGCGTCTGGTATCCGGCCCGCACGCGCAGCCGGATGCCGACAACCGCATATCTCGACACGATCTCGGCCGAGTATCTCGCCGGGATGGTCCCCGAGCTGCCCGTTCCCGCGACCGAGGACATCGCGACCCACAGCGTCGCCGGCGCCCGCCTCCAGCGCGGCTGCCAAACCCGCCCCGTGGTGCTATTCTCGCCCGGACTCCAAGGCGTCGTCGCGTTCTACCAGTCCCTGCTCGAGGACCTGGCCTCGCAGGGCTACATCGTGTTCGGTGTCGACAGCCCGGATGTCTCGGGGGTGACCGTCTTCCCCGACGGCCACATCCATCGGCAAGTCATGCCCGACGAGTCCGACGATGACGACACCTTCGACGAGTATGCCGCCGCCCTGGCCGCCGCCGATCTGCAGTTCGTCGCACGACAACTGCCCCGTCTCAACCGGGACGCGAATCTCCCCTTCGCCGGCGCCCTTAACCTCCACGCCGTCGCCGCAGTCGGCCATTCCATCGGAGGTGCCGCCGCGGTCGAAGCGTGCCTCGGCGAGCCCGCGATCCGCACCGCCATCAACCTCGATGGCTCGTTCCGCGGCGAGCGGTACAAACAACCGCTCCGCAAACCCATCCTGTACGTGGCGGCAAGCGACCATCCCGACGACCCCACCGTGAAAACCTTCCTCGCCAATGTTCGCCCGGGCAGCGCCGCCGTCAGCATCGCCGGCACGGGCCACTGGAGTTTCACCGACCTAGGCATCCTGATCGAGGCCAACGGCGGCGACACAGCCTCCATGGGGCTGTTCGGAACGATCGCCCCGGTCCGCGCCGTGCACATCGCTCGCGGCGTGACCCGGTCGTTTCTCGACAGCACCCTGGCCCTCGGCTGCGGCGGATTCTCGCGCTGGAGTCTCCGCAAGTGGCCCGAGGTATCGTTCCAGTCGAACAGCCGCTGAACCGGCTCCAACCTGACGGGGCCGGCCCGATGGCCGACCCCGAACCGGCAGCGATGCAAACCGAGGTCGACCGCGACGAGCGCCCGCTCAATACGGCCCGCGGATGTGCGCTGCCACCTGCGCGGCGTAGAACTCGCGCAGCTTCGCGTGCAGCGCCGGCGGCAACGGCGCCAGCTCGCTGGCGTGCACGTTGCCACGCACCTGCGCGGGATTGCGCGCGCCGGGAATGATCGTCGTGACCGCGTCGTGGTCGAGGCACCAGCGCAGGGCGAAGTCGGCCATCGCCATCCCCGGCGGCACGAACTCCCGCAGCTCCTCCACCAGCGCCACACCGCGCACGAAGGGCAGCCCGGCGAAGGTCTCGCCCACGTTGAACGCCTGCCCGTCGCGGTTGAAGTTGCGGTGATCGCTCTCGGCGAACGTCGTCGCCGCCGAGTACTTGCCAGCGAGCAGCCCGCTCGCCAACGGCAGGCGCACGACGAACGCCACGCCCTTCGCCTTCACCTGCGGCAGCAGCGCATCGACCGCCTTCTGCCGGAAGAGGTTGAATATGAACTGGAGCGACGCCAGCCCCGGCACCGCCAGACACGTCAGCGCCTCGTCGACCGTCTCCACGCTCGCGCCGAAGGCCTTGATCTTCCCCTCGCGCTGCAGCTCGCGCAGCGTCTCGAAAACCTCGCCGCGCCGCAGCACCTCGGCCGGCACGCAGTGGAGCTGGGTGAGATCCAGCGCATCGACACCGAGCCGCCGCAGCGAATCCTCGGTATGGCGACGCATCGCCTCGCGCGTGAAGTTGCCCGGCCAGCCCGGGTCGCCGCGACGCCCAAGCTTCGTCGCCACGAACACCTTCGACCGCGCCTTCGCCTCGCGCAGGAACTCGCCCACCATCCGCTCGCTGCGCCCGTCGCCGTACACGTCGGCCGTGTCGAAGAAGCTCACACCCTGCTCGTAGGCGCTGAGGAGCGTGGCCTGCGCGTCGGTCTCGGAGACATCGCCCCAGTTGCCACCCAGCTGCCAGCAGCCGAGCCCGATCTCGCTCACGGCGCGTCCGGTCGGTCCGAAAATGCGGTGTTTCATGCCCGGCGACTGTGGGAAGAATCCGCTGCGGCTCAACCCCGCGGACACGGACAACACAATAACCTCGCCTGTGCGCACCGCTCGGCCACCTGTGTGGCGCCGCCCGCGAGGGCGGCGATCTCCGCAGCCCGTCCGTGTAGGGGCCGTGTCTTGCACGGCCCTATCATCGATGCCGCCCATCGGCACGGCCGCACCACCACCCACGATTTTCGCCCGCGCCCACCTGTCCGGTTGCCTGTGCGGAAAATATCCCTGTGATCCACGCGCAGCCCGCCGCACCGCCCGCCCTCCTCCGAACCGTGGACACCGAGACCCAACCCGCCCCCTCCGCCGCCCGCGAAGCCGTCGTCGTCCTCCACGGCGTGGCCATCAACCCGCGTTTCACCGCGCGCCTCGCCCGCTTCATCGCCGAGGCCGGCTACGCGGTCCACAACCTCGGCTACCCCTCGCGCACCGTGCCGCTGGCCGAGCTCGGGCCGCGCTGGCTCGCCGCCAAGATCGCCGAGCTCGGGCTCGAACGCGCCCCGCGCCTGCACTTCGTCACCCACTCGATGGGCGGCCTGATGGTCCGCGGCTACCTCGCCTCCCACCGCCCCGCCAACCTCGGCCGCGTCGTCACCATCGTCCCGCCACACCACGGCAGCGCCGTCTCCGACCGCCTGCGGAGCATCCCCGTCGTCTGGCGGATCATCGGCCGCAACCTCGGCGCGCTCGGCACCAAGCCCGACGCCTACTGGCGCACGCTCCCCCAGCGCGCCGACTTCGAGCTCGGCGTGATCGCCGGCAGCTTCGCGCTGAGCCCGCTGAGCTGGTTCTTCCTCCCGAAGCCCAACGACGGCACCGTGCCCGAGTCCAGCACACGCCTCGACGGCATGGCCGACCACATCACGCTGCACTCCAACCACACGCTCATCCTCTTCCGCAAGCGCACCGCCGCCCGCGTCATCGAGTTCCTCCGCACCGGCCGCTTCGCGCGGTAGTGTGGGGCGACGCAGCCCTTGGGAACGCCGAGCTCCAGCTCCGCCCCACTCCAAGAACCGCAACTGGCACTCCGTGATCCCCTCCGGCGTCACGAACTCGCACTGGCCGCTTCTCGATCGTGCACTTGCGGACCTTCGCGGCGGCTGGCGCATCCGTACCTGCGCACGCCACAGGTCGTCGGGCCAGCTCCGCTCAGCGCGCCGGAATCGGCTCCGCCCGGCCGGCCGGCAACTGCACCAGCACGTTGGCGCCGGTGAGCAGCAGCCCGCCGGCGACGAGGTGCCAGGTGACCCGCTCGTTGGCGTAGGTGATGCCCGACCACGCCGAGATCGCCGCAGGCAGGAAGAGCGCCAGCGTCGAGGCGGACACGGGTTCGAGCGTGTAGATCAGGCCGGCCTCCGTCGCGGTGATGCGCGGCTGACAGGCGTTCATCACCACAAAGCAGAAGAGCGTGCAGGCCAGCGCCAGCACCAGGGTGAGGAGCAGCCAGACGGGCGACGCCGCCAGCCGGACAAGCGCCGCCGGCTCCGGCGCAAGCGCCCACGCCGCCAGCCCGAACGCCGCTCCCACGGCCAGGAACATCGTCATCGTCGTGGGCAGCACGCGGTTGGAGGCGAACTCCCGCCGCTCGAGCCACAGGATCTGCACCATGAAGAACAGTGAGCCGAGGATCGTCTCCAGCTCGCCCCGGCCGAGCCGGAACGCGCGCACGTCCACGCGCCCCAGCAGGCCCACGCCCGCCACCACCAGCACGCACGCCGCCCACACCGTCCGGCGCGGCGGCCGCCGCGTGCGCGCCGCCACCCACAGCGGGATCAGCACCGCGTAGAGCTGGGTTAGAAACGCGGATACGGAAGCAGCGGTGTACTGCATGCCGTCGACCTGCAGGAGCAGGCCGAGCCCGAGAAACAACGCCAGCCCCAGCCCCTGCCGCAGCTCGCCGCCGGTCGGCCGGCCGCGTGTCCAGCCGCAGAAGACCGCCAGCGCCGCGCCGGCGAGCAGGAACCGCGGCGCCACCGTGCAGGCCGTCACCAGCCAACCGCCACCACCGGGGATCAGGAGCTGCTGGAGCTGCCCGAGGCTCTTGATGAGCGGGAAGCTCACCCCCCAGACCAGCGTCGCCACGGTGAGCAGCACGATGGCGCGAGTGCGTTGCGGGGAGGAGGACGACATCGGGCAAGCATGCACGCCGCAGAACCGGCTCCGCGAGCGGGAAGCTGCCCACCGCGCCCCGCCCTCACACCGTCGCGCCCACCGCCAGGATCGCGTCGGCTTTCTCCAGGCTCGCGTCCACCTCGGCGAGGATCTCCGGCAGCTCGCTCTCCTCGATGCCCAGCGCCTTCCACACATCCGATGCGCTCGACTCCGGCCGGTACGCCGTGCCGTGGTGCACCGCGTGCAAGTTGCACACGAAATCCGCCAGATAGACCATCTGCGCCGCCGGATCGCCCTCGCCCGACGGGTCGTGGTGCGCCGCGGTCGCGTTGACGAGCGACTCCGGCAAATGCCAGTGCTCCAGCAGCCGCGAGCCCACGTCCGCATGGTCGGTATCGATCATCTCCCGCTCCACCTCGAACAGCGGCCGCCCGCTCTCCGTCGCGTTGAGCAGCACGCGCCCGTAGCCCACGCCCAGCGTGCGGTCGAGCACGAGCATCCCGATGTCGTGCAACAGCCCCGCTGCATGCAGCTCCGTCGGCGAAAGCACCACCTTGCGCGCGCGCCGTTGGAGAATCTGCGCGGCCTGCGCCACCGCCAAGCAATGCCGCCAATACTGCCGGTGGGAAAACTGCATCGGCCGCAGCGTCCGCATCAGCGACAGCGCGTAGACGATGTCGCGCACGCCGTCGACGCCGACGCGGATCACGGCCTCGGCGATGGATTTGATGCCCTTGCCGCGGTAGTAGACCGAGTTGGCCACCCGCAGCACGCGCGCCGACACCGTCGCGTCGAGCATCGCCACCTCGGCGAGCTGCTCCGCCATCACCCACTCCGTGCGCAGCAACTGCGAGAGCCGCAGCACCACCTCCGGCGCCGCGGGAAAGCCCACGGTGTCGAGCTGCTGGATGTACTCGTCGCTGCTGCTCATCGAAGCGGGAGCTGTTCTATCGGCGCCCTGTCCCAAAACCCAAGTTTCCGCCGGTAACAGTGTCGTGAATCCGCCACCCGGCAAACCGCCGCGCGCCCGCCAGCGCCGAAGACGCAAATCCGCTCCGCACCTGCAAGCCGGGCTCTATCCGCCGTCTGCCTCCGCGCATCGGCGTTCATCCGCGTCCATCAGCGGGTCCTCCTCATCTCCGCCCCCCGCGTTTCGCGCTTCCCCGCCGGCCCGCTTTGCGGGACAACGTTCCCCCGACTTCATGGATCACGCGCCGCACCAACGCCGCGAGGAGCCGCCCGCCTGGCGGCTCGACTTCCCGCCGGAGCTGCCGATCACGGCGCGCCGCGAGGAAATCGTGCGCGCCATCCGCGAGCACCCGGTCGTGATCCTCTCGGGCGAGACCGGCTCGGGCAAAACCACGCAGTTGCCGAAGTTCTGCCTCGAGGCCGGACGCGGACGCCACGGCCGCATCGCCTGCACCCAGCCGCGCCGCGTGGCCGCGCTCTCCGTCTCGCGCCGCGTGGCCGAGGAGCTCGGCGTGCCGTGGGGTCGCGAGGTGGGCTGCAAAATCCGCTTCAACGACCAGACCTCGCGCCAGACCGTCGT
>CAZXHR010000098.1:0-15861 GCA_964640465.1 uncultured Opitutaceae bacterium | reverse complement strand
AAGCCGTCGCCCTGATCGAGGCCGACAACACCCTCACCGAGAGCGAGCGCCGCGCGAAGATCATTCCGCTCCTGGCGGAGCAGAATCGGTTGATCCGCGAACGCATCGCCCTCCTCGAGCAGGATACCCGTCTCCAGCAGGGCGACCAGACCGCGCTCGATCTCCAGAAGACCATCGACGACCTCCGCAAGCAGCTCTCCGAGACTCAGGCGAAGGCCGCCCAGGCCGCCGGCCCCGAGACGTTCCAGATGCGCGGCGACAAGAGCCTGCGCGACCTCTCCGATCCGAGCCAGCATTACCAGACTGCGGAGGCCGGTGTGCAGGGCGGTCTCACGAGCTGGTACACCCAGGTCGGCACGATGGCCGATCAACTTGCGACCTCGATCTCGTCAAACCTCCAGAACGCCGTGGACGCGGTAAGCAATGGCATCACTGGATGGATTCAAGGGACGATGACCTGGCGCCAGGCACTGGCTTCGATCGGGAGCCAGATTTTTGGCCAGCTCATCTCCTCGATCGTGCGCATGGGTACCGAGTGGTTGCTGCAGCAGGCGATGGTCCGCACCGGAATGATCACCACAGCAGCCCTCGGCACGACCCTCAAGGCGCAGGAAACTGCCACGACAATCGCGACCGAGACGGCGAAAACGCCCATCCTCGCGACCAACGCGGGATTGGCCTCCGTGTCCTCCTATGGCGCTGCCTCGATCATCGGCATCGCGCTTCTGTTGGCGGGCATCGCCGCGATAGCCGCCTTGGCCTTTGAGTCCGGTGGCATCATCCCCGGCGGCGAGAAGCTCATTCGCGTAAATGAGGCAGGCACCGAGTCCGTCCTCAACGCCCGCGCCACCGCGCTTCTCGGCGCCGACACCATCGCCGCCCTCAACGCCGGCAACCTCGCCAGCCTGACCGATCTCCTCTCAGCCGATGTCACCAGCGGTATCGCGGCACCAGTAGTGGCCATGCAGCAGACGGCCCCGGTGGCCCAGGCAGCAGTCTCCGGAGGCACGGGCGAACCGCTGTCGCTCCATGTCGGCGTGATGAGCAAGCAGCAACAGGCCGCTGAGTTCTTCTCCAGCGCGCAGGGCCAGAAGGTCCTGATCGACGCCAACCGCGCCACCGCCCGGCTCTACGGCTAAGTCCTCGACTCTCGACGCTCGTCCCTCGTCTCCGACCATGCTCCCGATCACCATCGACTCCACGGCCTGCTACCTCCTCGACTGCGAGGAGGCGTGGTTGAAATCGCCTTCCGGCGAGTTCGCAGTTCGCTCGGCGATGGAGTCCGGCCTTAGCCAACGGGAGAACCGCAGCGCCTTCGCCGCGAGCACTATCCTCACGCTCAACTGGCGCATCTACGTGGAGGGCGCCGAGGCCCGTCGCTGGCGCGCCGCTCTGCGCGGCTACGCCAATGAGCCCGTGCTCGCGCCATTCTGGCCGGCTGCCTGCCTTCTGGCCGATCTCACCTCCTGCAACTGGATCGGCGGTCTGCGCCTCTTCTTCGAGCCCGGAGAGCCGGGCGAGGGGATCACCACCTTTCAGGTGCTTGCCGGTACCAATGCGCCTACATCCTTCACCCCGAGCGCCGACTGCATGGTCGTGCCGCTGGCCTGGTGCCGTTTCGATTCGCTCCCGAATCCCGAAGCCGCCGATGGCGACGAGGCGATGGAGATCGACCTGAAGACCGTCGAGACCGGCCCTGCAGAATACGCCATCGCCGCCGTCGGCGTCGATCTCCCCGCCGGTCCATCGCTCGGCGCCCTCACCCCACGCCTGCTCGACATCGTCGCCGACTGGGGCTCCAGCGTCTCCTCCGGCGGCATCGACCTTCGCGTCGACCGCGAGCGCATCGGCTACGGTCGCGCCGAGGCCACCGACTACGTCGACCAGTCCGCCCGCCGCCGCCAGAAGGTCACACTCCCGCCGATCGGCGACGAGGTTGCCAAGCTCGTCGCGCTGTTCGCCCAGGTCGGCAACGTCGGCAGCTTCTGGGTGCCCGGCGCCTTCGCCGATGCCCGCCTCGCCGCTGATTCCAGCGCCTCTAGCGCCGCCATAACCGTCGACGATGCCACCTACCTGGCCGACCAGCACTACATCGCTCTGGTCGACGACGACGCCATTGCAGCGCGCCGGATCGAGAGCCGCAACGGCACTGCACTCACGCTGCAGAGCGCTCCCGGTGCCTTTGCGGTCGGCACCGCTGTATGCCCGCTCCTCTTGGTCCGCTTCGCCGCGGCCAAGCTCAAGATCACCTGGACAACGCCCGAGGTCGCAAGCGCGCAAATCGATGTCGTCGAGCTCCCCACCGAGACCATCGTCCCCGCCGGCGAGACCATCGGCACCACCATCGGCGATCTCGGCACCCCGATCTGGCTCTACGTTGTGACCGATGGCGACCTCACCTGGCGCTTCACCAGCTTCGAGTCCGCGATCGATGCCGGCGCCCTCGGCACCTTCGAGTCGCGGCCGCTCAACCACGGCGACCAGACCAGCGAGCTCAACCTCGCCCGCAACGACATGGAGTTCACCTGCGCGTGGTGGGAGGGGAGCCCGTTCTGGCGCCAGAAGTACGACCGGCTCGCCCCCACGCTCAACGTGCAAGTCTATGAAGGCCGGCTCGCCGCCCCCTCCGCTGCCGAGATCATCTTCACCGGCTCCTTCGCCCCCGAGAGCTACGAAGGCGAGAAGTGCACGGGCAAGCTCACCGACTTCAACGCCCTCTTCGACATGCGCGGCCCGCTCTGCGTCGTGTCGAAACGCTGCTGGGTCCCCGTGTACTCGACGCTCTGCGGCCTGTCCCGAGCCGCGGCTACCGTGGCGCTCGATCTGATCTCGATCGACTCCGATGGCACGCTACACTTTGCCGCCGGCGGCGCGACGACGTTCCCGACCACCGCGGCCAATCGCTACGCCCCAGGCTACCTCGTGCGCACGATGGCCGACGGCAGTCACCGCACCTACAGCGTGGCGTCCACCGCCGCCTCCGATGGCGCGGGCACGCTCGCCGTCAAGCCCTCCTCGGCGGTCACAGCCGACACCTTGCCCGAGTCCGGCTGGCAGATCACCCCAGGCTGCGACGGCTCATGGGCTCGGTGCCAGCTCTTCGCGAATACCGACAACTTCCGCGGCATGCCCGACATGCCGAACACGAACCCCGTGCTCACATCCGTCACTCAGGCCAGCGGAGGGGGGAAGAAATGACACCGTATTTCACCACACAAGAGCGCCTTGCCGCTCTGGAAGCTACCGCCACCGCTTGGCTCGGCACGCCCTACGTGCAGAGCGGAGCGGTGCGCGGCAGCGGGGCGAGCTGCCACATGCTCGCCGCCGCCGTACTCCGCGATGCCGGCTACCCGATGCCGATGCCACCCGAGCGCGGCACGATTCGCCTCCGCGAGTACACCGCCACCATGCGCGCCTGGTTGGATGGGCAACCCGAGCGGTTTGCCCACGTCGGCCTCGATGCCCTCGCCGCTGGCGACATCCTCCTCTGCGAGATCGGCATCGGCCACATCGGTCTCTATCTCGGCGACCCCGGTGCGCGGGCGCTGCAGGTGCTCCGTCACACGCCCACGCATACCGTCTGCCTCAACTCTCCCCACGAGCGGGCCTGTGTGCTCGCCGCCTATCGACCGCTGGAGGTCGCTGTCTAGTCATGGGCTCCAAAGCCGCAGCAGTCGACCACACCCCCGCCGCTTCGGACACCGACATCGTCTCCGCCTACGACGAGTCGTTTTCGATCTCCGAGGATGGCCGCGTGATCCCGGTCACCCGAGGCGAGCGCAAAGTCGCCGCCCGTTTCGTCATGTGCGCTTTCCTCCGGCAGCGTGTCGTCGACGTAAAGAACGCCAACTCGAGCGGAGGCGGGAAATAGCACCATGGGCTCCTCATCGAAATCCGGCTCCGGCACCACCCGCCACTACTACGCCTCGATCCCCGCGCTCGTCGGCTGGGGGCCGATCGATGGCATCTCCGACATCCTGCTCAACGGCGAGCGCGTCTGGACGGGCACGCTCCATCGCTTGCAGTCGACGAACCCCGTCAACCTCACCACGAAGTACGGCACGATCCGTTTCTATTGGGGGACCGAAGACCAGCCTGCCGACCCGCTATGTCCCGGCCGCCGGTACAAGGGCGTTGCCTACCTCATGTTCGTGGACTTCGACCACGGGCAGGCGACCAATGCCTACAACACCGAGGTCATCCTCCTCGGCGGCGCCCCCCAGCAGAGCATTGTCACCGGCGCTGCGGCGCAGGCCAGTTACGCCAACGGCATCGCCGTCAACCCCATCGCGCTGGCGGCCGAGATTCTCACCTCACCGCTCTGGCGCGGCCTGGACGTTGCGAAGCTCGACGCGGCCTCCTTTCAGGCGCTGGCCGATGCCGTGCCGGCCGCCACCGCGATCTCGCCACTATACAACGACGCCGCGGATCTCCGCTCCGTTCTCCTCGCCGCCACCGGCATGGTCGACGGCTGGTTGCGGCGCACTCCCGCCGGACTCATCCAGGCAGGGCGCTGGAACGATTCCGCTGTGATCTCCGTCACCACGCTCACGCATGACGACTTCACCGAGACCCCCAGCTACACCGAGCCGGATGCCGATGCGGATGTGCCCAACAGCTACGCCGTCGAGTTTGTCGATCGCACCGCGCTCCACAAGGAAGCGAAGATCGCCGTCAACGACGATGCCGCCCTCGCGCAGCCCGGCGCCGTGCTCAACCGCAAGACGCTCTCCGCCTCGCACCTCATCACCTACGAGCAGGCCGATCTCGCCGGCCACGAGGCTCTGCGCCGGGCGGCAGAGCTCGGCAAATGGGCAGGCTCCATCCGCATCGGCAAGGCCCGCACGCCGGAAGGTGCGCGGATACAGCCGGGCGACTACCTCCGCGTCCCGCTCTCGCAGGCGCATGAGGCCACGCAGCGCACACAGCTTATCCGCGTGCAGAAGGTCGTCTGGCCTCGCGACGCGACCGCCGGCGTGAAGGTCGAGGCTGATCGGGCGCCTGTGGTCCAGCCGTCGTTGGCGCTCGCCGCCGCGGCAGAACCGGTGGCGGAGATCCCCGCCAGTGTCCCGCCGATCAATCGCGCCCGGGTCTTCGCGTTGCCCTCGAGCGCGGCCGGCGTCCAACCGCCGATCTACATCGTCGCCGCCCGCCCGGCCGACACCGCGCTCGGGTTCAGTATCCATTTCGACACCGAGCTCGCCGGCGACTTCCCCGAGATCGAACGCTCCACCGGCTACGCGCTGCCGGTCACTATCGGCGCGACGATCTCCGCTGCCGACACTTCGCTCACTCTCGTGCTGCGCCCCGTCGGCGCCTATGGAGAGAACTTCCAGCGCGACGCGTCGCTCCTCCGCGACTGGACCGGCGGTGCCACCCAGGGCCGCAACGACGAGCTGCTCGTTGTCCTAGTCAACACCGACGATACCGTCGAGATCGCCAGCGTTGCCGGCACACCCACGCTGACGGAAGCCGGAACCTTCACCGTGCCCGTCCTCCGCGCCCGACTCGGCACCGCCTCCGCATCCCACGCCTCTGCCGCCGAGGCTTGGGTCGTGCACTCGACCAGTCTCGCCGCCATCGAGCATGCCGACATCATGGCCGCCGCCAGCTCCGGCGCTACGCTCTACTTCCGCCCCGGCGCCTACACCCTTCGCACCACCTACGCGCCCGCCGAAGCCTACACTGAGCAAATCCGCCGCACCGAGGCCGAGGAGTCGCTCGCCGAATACGCCGCCCAGCCCGATTCCGCCACCTGGGTTCCCATGCTCACGCTGGTGATCCCCGCCGGCTATCTGCCGCCGGGAGACGACGAGCCTCTACCCGGCACCCTCGACGATCTCCTCGGCAACGGTTTTTTCGGCGAGATCCCGACGTTCGCGCTAGAGGGGCGCACCGAGGATCTACCCTGCTCGCTCTGCGGCTTGGCCGAGTACGACCCAACTGATGGATCCGGCACCAGCATGCCGCCCAAACGGTACCTACTGGAGACCTGGTCCGGCGAAGGTGGCTGCTCGAATCCGGGGTATCAGCACTGTGTGATGTCCGGCTCGGTCGTGGTCGATCCGTCCACATGCACGCAGAGCGACAGTACGCAGGTCAATGGGGCGGCTCCGGCGTGGACAGGGTCCGACCTGTATTGTCTAGCTCAGCTCTCGGCGCTGTGCTCCGGTGTCACCATCACCGAGACTCGCACCCGTACCGTCCGCACCCGTACCTACACACGCGAGGGGACCTGCGAATACTGCGGGACGATCAGCGCGACGTGGGTCCGCACCCGCAGCGACGAGGACACGGAGGCCAATGGTCGCGCCCGCGCCGAAGCAGTCGCGTCGTGGTCGGAGTGGGCCAGCACCCTCGCTGCCGCAGCCTACGAGGAGCGTACAACGACCGTCACGTGGTCGCAGGTGCTGCTCCAATATCGCGGCTCCGGCTCTGGCGCGACTCCGGGGTGGGTCTACGAGGTGATCGTGCACACCGAGCTCCAGCCCTATGGCGACACCGAGGCCGCATGGACGACTGGTGCCGACGAGCCCGTCCAACTCACCGCCGCGACCGACGGCACCCTCACGCTCTCCGCCCGCGAGCTCTTGTGCCCCCGTGGCTACCGCCGCCGCATCTCCGGGGTTTCGGGGCCGCGCGCCCTCCACGGTCCCGAATACACCTCGCCATGATCCCTGTCCCCTACATCGAGCGCGGCGCTCCGCTCACCACCGTTGACCGCCCTCCGCTGGAGCCGACATACGCCGCCGCTCCCGCCTGGCTCCGTGCCCGCGTGGGACTCTGCGACCGTTGCGCCCACCGCAACCCCGCCTGCAACTGCGCCGGGCGCTGCCTGCATCCCAGCGTGCTATCGCCATCGCTCGCGCCGCAGTGCGCCGATCCCGACGCCGCCTGCCCCGCTCGACTGTGGGGCCCAGTGGAGGAGGTGCTCCATGGCTGAGGCGCCGATCCAGCGTGTTTCGCCGCTCACCGTCTACGAGTGGCAGCGCCCGCTCGCGCTCTCGACCGGCCCCGGCATCACGCGCCCCGACGGCACCGTCGTGCGCCTCGGTGCCCAGGAGCTTGTCACCACGAGCGATGAGGGCCGCGTCTGGCGGGGCGACGGCACCTATCTCGGCGGCACGGTAGACCACGGCCCGGTTGCCAACGCCACCGCAATGTCCGTGATCTGGCTACAGCCGAGCTGCACCCGTGGAGTCCACCCCGGCGACACCTGCTGGCGCTCCGACCTCGGCGTCGAGTACCGCGTGATCTCCGGCCACAATGCGACGGCTGTCTGGCGTGCGGTCGGCGCCGGGAATGCCGCTGTCGCTGGTGCCCAGCCGCTCAACGCGACTCTCACGAGCATCGCCGGCCAGGGCGCCAGCACCTGGGGCCTCGCCCGGCTCCTGGATAGCGGCGCGCCCGCCGCCAAGGGCGCTCTCGGAATCCAGCGCGCCGACATCGGCGACTCCTCTGCTGCGGGCCGCGCCCTCCTCGGCGTTGCCGCCCCGAGCGAGGCGAGCGTCCCGGTCATCGCGCTCGATGGAACGGTCACAACTACTCCGCTGTCGGACCTTGGTGGTGGGGGAGGCGGAGGCTGGACAGAGTCATCCACAGGTCCGTCCAATGCAGGTCAAGGCGGTTTAGCGAGCGCAACGAACCCTAGTGGAGCCTCGATCTCAGTTGTGGTGACTCCATCTGCAACTGGATATAAGGTGGACTGGACATGGAGCTACACGGGGCCGAACGTGTATTGGATCATTCGGATCGGCAGCACGGCGGGGCTGGCTGACATCTACCAGACCTCTGGCACTCAGACGTCGAACGCGGGCGGCTCGTTCACGATTACTTCGACCGCAGTGGGATACCTCCAGTTGATCGTGCAGCACACGACGGGGGGATCGGTGCTGACTACCGTCAACCTGACATGCGAAGCAGGTATCACATTGCCTATCGGGGCGGCAGGCTGGATGACGGACGGAGCCGGCCACTTTGTGCCTTATTACGCATAGCCTACGCTAGTGCGGTGAGCCTGCATCCTGGTTGCACCGATTCTGCAGCACGTACAAATGGATGATCGCGACCCGCGTGGGTACTCCCGGTACCCCCAGCCATTTCACTCTTTTCTCCGATCCATTTCAAAATTTTCGGCGGTTACGTCTGCTCCACCACTCGGCCTGAGCGAGCTCAGGCCCCTCGCCCTTGGCCGAGAACCAGCGGGCGCGGCAAGACAGCGCCCCTGCGGCCCAGGATGGGCCCGTGGCGGTGCCGTGGCACTGCACCGCCACACGGTGCATACAACACCGCCGCCGCTAGCGCGGCAGGCGGACGCGGATCGTGTAGTTGCGCGACTTGTCGTTCATCGCGGTAAACTTCAGCGACTGCGTCTGATACGGCGCGAGGATGAGCGACTGGAACGGCGTCTCGTCGCCGCTGGCGATGCCCTCGGCGTTCTTGAACACGCAGCCGATCTGCACTTCGATGCGGTGGTCGATGCGGTTCTTGACGTTGGCGATCACCTCAAGCCGGCCGTCGGGCAGGATCTGCTCCTGCAGCTTGGTGCAGGTGACGGCCTTCTGCGATGCGCGGTCGAGCAGGACGAATTTCTCGGTGTTCTCCAGGGTGTACTTGGCGGTGTCCTGCGGGAGATAAGGGCCGGGAGTGGCGCAGCCGGCGAGCAACGTGAGCAGGCACAGGGCGCCTGCGAAGCGAAGGCGGGTATTCATGGTTTTCGGATCAGGGAGTGAGTTCGCTGAGCAAAAGGACCGTGTTGGCCGGCGCCGGGTTCACGGGGAGCGTGAACTCGCGCGTCGAGACGATGGAGCCGTCGGCCGCACGGAATTCGACCGTGGCGGGATACTGGCCGGGCGCCAGCTTCAGACCGGCAAACCCGAGCCCCTGCGGGAGGTTGTCCCAGCAGCGGGTGTCGGCGGCGGGCGTGGTCGCCGCTGAGGCGATCTTGCTGATGAGGCCCACGGCGGCGAGGCCGACGGTGAGGCCGTCGTTGCGGTGCTCGCGTGGCTGGTACGCGCTGATCCCGGCGCCGATGAGCGCGGCATCGCCGACGAGGTCGGTCGTCTCCTTGAAGACGGCCTTGTTGGCAAGGATGTGGTCCATCACGCGGCCGCCACGAGTCGTGGCCTGGAAGGAGACGTCGTCGTACGCGCCGATGAGCACGGACTGGCCGGCAACGCGCAGGACGGCGTTGCGCGCGAGCGAGGAACCGGGCTGGAAATAGAGCTCCTCCTCGTACTCGCCGCCAGCGTACTTCTTCGGCCCGCGGCCGAACTCCGCAAACACGAGGACGTTCGCCTCGGGCTCGAAGGGCGGCAGCATGCCAGTGTAGTTGTGCTGGGCGCGCTGGAGGGCGTCGCTCCCGTCGTCCTTCATGTGGGCGCTGGCGAGCGCATCCAGATAGTCGGGCAGAACCCAGTCGCCCTTGTAGGTGGAGGCGGAAGCGTCGCTGTCCATGAGCTCGGCGGTGCGGTAGCAGGCGCGGGCGTTGTCGGGCTCGCCGTCCATCCAGTAGATGATGGCGCGGTAGTAGTAGACGAGGGCGCGCTCGTAGGGCTCGCCGACGAAGAGCTTGGAATCCTCGCGGTGGAAGAGGCTGCGGGCGCGCGCGGCATCGGCGCTGGGCCCCATCATGCCGCCTTGGGCGAGGATGGCGTCGTCGAGCTTGGCGCGGGCCTCAGCCCAGTCTCCGCGGCGCATCGCCTCGAGGCCGAGTCGGGCCTGCCAGAGCGGGCGGTCCTGCGGCGGCGCGAGCGCGATGCGGGTGTTGGCATCGGCAACAGGGTCGCCCGTGGGCACGAACGTCGGCGTCTCAGGCGCGGAGGCGCAGCCACCAAGGGCGAGCGCGATGAGGATTGCGGCAACCCCGAGACGGCCGCGGCAAGCGGACATGCGGGAGGTTGCCTGCGAAGCGGTGGGGACTTCGGGCATCGGGATGGTGGGCGCTTCGGCGTCGCACATCGCAGCGCGACGCCGATTGCCCTGGCGCGGCTCAGCGGTAGGCGGCGTCCTCGAGACCCTGTTTCTTGATCTCGGCGGCGTCCTCCCAGACGATCACGCTGGTGCGGGCATCGATGAGCTGGAAGCTGTAGAGCACGTAGTCGCTCTGCCCCTGCGCGGTGCGGGTGGAGATGCTCTCAAGCGAGCCGGTGAGGAAGAAGTCGGCGCCTTTGAACTCGACGGTGGCCGGATTGCTGGCGGCGGTGACCTCGCCGGTGATCTTCATGTCGCGCTCGCGCTGGAGGGCGGCCATGCGGTCGCGGGCGAGGAACTGGACCTTGCCGACGGCCTGCGAGTTGAGGCGGGTGCGGAGGCGCGTGAGGAAGATGTCCTTGTTGATCGGGAACCGGGTCTTGTTCTGGACCGGGTCGAGCACGATCACCGGAGGGGTGAGCGCCTGCGCGATCTGCGGCACGGCAAGGATGCTGCGTGCCATCTTGTCGGAGACGGCGACGAGGTCCTGCGACTCGATGCCGGTGCCCTGCACGAAGCCTTTCTCGTCGGCATTCATCTGCGTGACCGGACGGCCGTCCGGGTTCTTCACGCCATTGGAGGCGCAACCGGCGGCGAACATCATCGCGCCGGTCATGCTGCACAGAGCCAGAATTCGGGAGTGTTTCATGTTGGGAAGTCGGAACAAACTGTCCCGTGTACACCCGCGCGGGGCGGGAAAACCAGCAAAACTTTGGGCCATCGGCGGCGACACAGGACGAACGCTAGATGGACAAGGCTGAGCTGGCCGGGTTCCGCCCGCAGAGCACCATCGGGCGTACACCTCACGCCAGCCACTCGCGCACGAGCGCCGGCAACGTCTCGTCGACCGAGCCCGGCAGTGCGCGGAAGCCGAAGGGACAGTGCCCGGCACGCAGATCGGCGAGCACCCGCTCGGCCTCGGCCGGCGCGTAGGTCACCAGTCCGGCGGCAGGATAGACCTGAAGCGAGGTGCCGGCGACGAGGACCTTCGCGGCGTCGCGAAACTCCTCGGCGGCGGTCTCGATCAGCGGAACGTCCTCGCCGAACCACACGATGTGCGGGCGCAACTGGCTGCCGCACGCGCAGCGGTCGCCGAGCCGGATCGGCTTCGCGCCGATGTCGTACACGAGCGACTCGTCGGCGGTGCTGCGCGCCTTCGTGAGCTCGCCGTGCAGGTGGATCACGCGCGTCGAACCGGCGCGTTCGTGGAGGTTGTCGACATTCTGCGTGACGATCACCACCTCATAGCGCCGCTCCAGCTCGGCCAGGGCGCGATGGCCGGCGTTGGGCTGCGCAGCACAGGCCTGGGCGCGGCGCTGGTTGTAGAACTCCAGCACGAGCTCCGGGTTGCGCTCCCACGCCTCGGGAGTGGCCACATCCTCGACACGGTGGTTCGCCCACAGGCCGTTGGAGTCGCGGAAGGTCGCCAGCCCGCTCGGCGCGCTCATGCCGGCGCCGCTGAGGACGACGATCTTCGGACGTTGGCCGACGGAAGAGGACATGGCGGCGAGCGTAACGCGCACCGCTCCGCAACCGAAGCGCGAAAACCCGGCGGCTCGTCCACGAAGCGGCGTCCCGATTTTCGCTGTTTACTCCCGGGGCCGCGAAGCGGATTTTCGCGGGCGAAATGATCGTCATCTACGATCCCGCGTGCGCGGAGTTCGGAAGCCCCGAGCGGCCCGAACAGCCCGCCCGGGTGCTCAAGACCGCCGAACTCCTGCTCGCCACCCACCCGGAGTGGATCTGGCAGCTGCCCGGCCCCGCGCGCGAAGAGACGATCCTTCTTGCCCACGACGCCGGCATGCTGGCCCGCCTGCGCAAACCCGAGGAGTTCGACGCTGACACGCCCTACTTCGACCGCATCGCCGAGCATGCGATACGCTCCGTGGGCGGCGCGCTCTCGGCGCTCGACCACGCGTTGGCCGGCCGCCGCGCGTTCTCGTTGCTGCGTCCGCCCGGCCACCACGCCACCCGCAACCGCGCGATGGGCTTCTGCTATCTCAATCAGGTTGCCATCGCCGCGCTCGAGGCCCGCCGCCGCGGCGTCGCCCGCGTGGCCGTGTGGGATTTCGACGCCCACCACGGCAACGGCACCGAGGAGATCCTTTCCGGAGTGGCCGGCACGCTCTACGTCTCCGTGCACCAGACGCCCTGCTACCCCGGCACCGGCCTCGCGCCCGAGGGGAACTGCATCAACTTTCCCGTCACGCCGCGCCTGCCGCGGGAAGCGCTGCTGGAGATACTCCTGAAATCCTGGAACGCACTCCTCGCCTTCCACCCCGACCTCGTGCTCGTCTCCGCCGGGTTCGACGCCTATGCGAAGGACCCGGTCGCGCAGCTCACGCTCGAGACCGCCGACTACGGCATCCTCGGCCGCTGGGTGCGCGAATCCGGACTGCCCACCGCCACCGTGCTCGAGGGCGGCTACAGTCCCGACCTGCCCCAGCTCGTCGACGCCTACCTCACCGCTTGGGCGGCCGAGCCGCCGCCGCCGCGCTGAGCATCCATCTTTCCACTCCGACTTACCGATCGTGACCCACGCCGAAACATTCACCCTGATCTCGTCGCCCGCGCAGCTCCCTCCGCTGCTGGCCGCGCTCGACCGCGCACCCGAGGTCTCCATCGACACCGAGGCGGACAACCTCTTCCGCTACCGCACCCGCGTTTGCCTCATGCAGCTCTACGTCGCCGGGGAGGTGTTCCTGCTCGACCTGCTCGCCGACATCCCGCTCGAACCGCTCTGGGAGCGCCTGCGCTGCAAGCACATCATCATGCACGGGAGCGACTACGACCTGCGCCTCCTGTATGAGGAGTATGGTTTCGTCGCCACCTCCATCTTCGACACGATGCTCGCCGCGCAGCTGCTCAACCGCCCGCGCTTCGGCTTGGCGCCGCTGCTGCTCGACCACTTCGGCGTCGCCCTCTCCAAGGAGGGCCAGAAGGCCAACTGGTCCAAGCGCCCCATCGTCGAAAAGCAGCTCACCTACGCCACCAAGGACGTGCTCTTCCTGCCCGCCCTGCGCGACCTGCTCCTGGCCGAGCTCGAGCAGCTCGGCCGCGTCGACTGGCTGCGCCAGAAATGCGACTGGCAGATCCGTGCCGGCCTCACCGGCTTCCCGAAGCCCGACGAGAACTCCTGGCGCATCGGGAAATCCGAACACCTGCGCAGCCGCGGCCTGTGCGTCCTCTTCGACCTCTGGCACTGGCGCGAGAAGCAGGCCGAGCGCATCGACACCCCGCCGTTCAAAGTGATCGGCAACGACACCCTCCTGCACCTCGCCGCCGCCGCCGATGCCGGCCAGGCGCTCGACGCCTTCGCCAACCTCCACCTCGGCAAACGCGAACGCCTGCGCGACAGCTTCGAGCGCGCGCTGCACTCCGGGCTCGACCGCGATCCCGCCTCGCTCCCGCGCCGCCGCAGCAACGGCGGCGACCGCCAGCCGCTCAGCGCCCGCGAACTGGAGCGGCAGGACCAGATTCGCGACGAGCGCGACCGCCAGGCCAAGCGGCTCAATCTCGATCCCACGCTCATCGCCAGCCGCGCCCAGCTCGCGCAGCTCGCCCGCGAGCCCGAGAAACTCGGCGAGATCCTCCTGCCCTGGCAGGCGAAGCTACTCCAGGACTGCCGCGCCTTCGCCCACGAAGCGGCGAAGGCCTGAGCTGTAGGCCACCTCGTGAGGTGGCCTGCCGAGAATGCCGGGTCGACGACCCGGCCTACAGAACCGGCTCAAGCCAAACGCCCGTGCGGGTTCCGAGGTGAGCTGAATCCGTTGGGGCGCCGTTCCAGCGTTCTTCGTCGCGAAGAACGCGAGGCGGCGCCCTTCCGCGACAGCCGACTCGCTGACCTGTAACGCCCAACGGGCGTCGCAAGACGACGCCCCTACGCACTGAGATTCCACCACGCCACGCAATAGCTCAGCGCAGCTGGAGCGTGTCGCCCTCGAAGGTGATATCGAGCCCGGGCACGACGACCGCCTTGCGGGCGCCCTGCTTGCGAACCGTGCCGGCGATCCACGCGTCGTAGCCGGAGGCCTTGGCCGCGGCGACGGTCGCCTCGGCCAGCTCGGGCGCCACGTAAGCGGCGAAGCCGATGCCCTGGTTGAAGGTCGCGTAGGCCTCGCGCAGCTCGATCGGGCCGGACTCGCGCAGGAACTGGAAGAGCGCCGGCTCGGGACGGAGGTTGGTGATCTCGTAGACGAACGGCTCGTCGAGCCGCATGAGCTTGCGCCAGCCGTGGCCGGTGACGTGCGCCACGTAGTTGAGCTTCAACCCGCGTTTCTGGCACTCGCGCACGAAGGCAACGTAGATGACCGACGGCGCGAGCAGCGCCTCGCCAAGCGTGCGGCCGTCGCCGATGGGCGTGAGGTACGCCTGCGGGAGCGACTCGGCGATCTTGCGGCAGAGGGTGAGGCCGTTGGTCTGCACGCCGGAGGAGGCGAGGAAGACGATGCGGTCGCCGTCCTTCACGTCGCCGACGATGCGCAGCGACTTGGGCTGGATCTTGCCGATGGCGGAACCGGCGAGGACGATGGTGCTCGGCTCGACGATGCCGCGGAGGGTCGGCGTCTCGCCGCCGCCCCAGACGGAGCCGGCCTGCTTGCAGCCCTCGGCGAAACCGGCGACGAGGCCGTTCATGCGCTCCTCGTCGGCGAACCAGTTGGAGTCGCCCACGGCGGCGTGCATCGCCACGGAGATCGGGAGCGCGCCGCAGGTGGCGAGGTCGTTTACGATGGTGGCGACGGTGTCGATGGCGACCTCGCGGTAGAAGCACTTGCCACTCTGCGCGTACATGGCGTCGGCCACCAGATTCTTGGTACCGAGGCCCTCCTCAACGTGGGCGAGGTAGTGGTCGGCGGCCTCGATGAGGTAGGCGCTCTCGCCGCGAGTCGTGGCCGGCTCGCTGTAGCCGTGGTCGGCGAGGAGTCCGGCGGTGGTGCGGGCGGCCTTCTGGCAGGCGCGCGTGAACGCGTCGAGCTGGGCGTAATGGACGCCGGAGGAGTCGTAGGAGAGGGGCATTTTCGATTTTGGAGTTTCGATTTTCGATTGCGGACTCCGATCAGTCAGCAGCGGCGGCAGGGCGAAATTTCGCAGCGAACTCTTGGTCAGGTTGCCGTTCTCCAATCGAAAATCGGCACTCCCAAATCGGAAATTCCCTCAGTAGCTCCGGCCCTCCGCTTTCTCGTAGTAGTTGATGAAGGCTTGGTTGGCGACGCGGGTGCCGCCGGGAGTGGGATAGTTGCCGGTGAAGAACCAGTCGCCGCTATGGTTGGGCAGCGCGGCGTGGAGGTTCTCGACGGTCTGGTAGATGATCTCGATCTCGCCCTTCCAGGCGATGTTCCGCGGGCGGACGAACTCGGCGATCTTCGCGGAGATGTCGTCGTCGGTGAACGGCGCGTAGACGCGGCGCACCTGGTTGACCTGCTCGGCGGCGGGCTTGGCCACCTCGGCGACGCAGGCGCGGTAGACCTCCTCGATGAGGCCGGACTGGCCGCGCTCCTTGAGCAGAGCGATGGCGGCCTCGAAGGCGATGAACTTGCCGAGCTCGCTCATGTCGATGCCGTAGCAGTCCGGATACCGGATCTGCGGGGCGGTGGAGACGATGGCGATCTTGCGCGGATTGAGCCGGCTGAGCATGCGCAGGATCGATTTGCGCAGCGTGGTGCCGCGCACGATCGAGTCGTCGACGCAGACCAGGACGTTGTCGGGCCGGACGGTGCCGTAGCTCACGTCGTAGACGTGGCTGGCGAGCTGGTTGCGCCAGTTCTCCTGGCCGATGAAGGTGCGGATCTTGACATCCTTCACCGCGACCTTCTCGGCGCGCGGCCAGTTGCGCAGGATGAGGTTGTCGAGGAGCGTCTCGTCGAGGGTGCCGTTGCGGGAGGCCTCGAG
>CAZXHR010000097.1:14723-15978 GCA_964640465.1 uncultured Opitutaceae bacterium | reverse complement strand
CGGCGTCAACTACGGGCTGGACGGGCTGTTCGCCTGGCTCGACGCGCGCCCGCGCTCGCAGTGGCCGCAGTTCGTGCGCGGCGATTGCGAGTCCTCAAACCCGGACCGCCGGGCGCGCCTCACACCGCAATCGGTGCCTTGATGGCCGGATGCGGGTCGTAGTCGGTGAGCGTGAAGTCCTCGTACCGGAAGCCGAAGATGTCCTTCACCTCCGGATTGAGCGCCATCTTCGGCAGCGCTCGCGGCTCGCGCGAGAGCTGGAGCTTCGCCTGCTCGAGGTGGTTGGAATACAGATGCAGGTCGCCGAAGGTGTGCACGAACTCCGCCGGCTTCAGCCCGCACACCTGCGCCACCATCAGCGTGAGCAGCGCGTACGAGGCGATATTGAACGGCACTCCGAGAAACAGGTCCGCGCTGCGCTGGTAGAGCTGGCAGGAGAGTTCGCCGTCGACCACGAAGAACTGGAACAACGCGTGGCACGGCGTGAGCGCCATCTGCTCGAGCTCGCCCGGGTTCCACGCCGACACGATGTGCCGCCGGCTGTTCGGGTCCTTCTTCAACCCCTCGATCAGCTTCGCGATCTGGTCGACCGAGGTACCGTCCGGCCGCCGCCAGTCGCGCCACTGCGCGCCGTACACGCGGCCGAGGTTGCCGTCCTTGTCCGCCCACTCGTCCCAGATCGAGACGTTGTTGGCGTGCAGGTAGCCGACGTTGGTGTCGCCCTTCAGGAACCAGAGCAGCTCGTGGATGATCGAGCGCAGGTGGAGCTTCTTGGTCGTGAGCAGCGGGAAGCTGTCGCGCAGGTCGAAGCGCGCCTGCGCGCCGAAGACCGAATAGCACCCGGTGCCGGTGCGGTCGCCCTTGTAGCGGCCCTTTTCGAGGACGAGTTGGAGCAACTGGCGGTACTGCTGCATCGCCACCACTCCACCGCGGCGGCGCCGCCGAACCAAGAAAATTCCCCGCCGCGCCGCGCGGTCCTCCGGCACACGCCGCACGTGCCGCCACCACGGTCGCACGCGCTTCGCGCTCGCCCCCCGCACCAGATTCCAACCACGCTGCGGCATGCCCCACCGTCCGCTCGCTGCGTTGCTGCTCTCCATCGCGCTCCTCGCCCCCGTTCTCCCGGCCAGCGACAAATCCGCCGCGCCCGCCCCCCCCCGCCCGCCCGCGCCGCCGCCGCGCGCGCGCCCCCGCCGCGGCGCCGGGCGCCGGCCCGGCCGCGGACCCCCCGCGCCTCCCCCCGCACCCCCCCCAC
>CAZXHR010000097.1:0-14713 GCA_964640465.1 uncultured Opitutaceae bacterium | reverse complement strand
CACTGCGCCGTAGTCTAACGCCGCGTCCGTACAAACGCAACCCGCCCCCTCGCTCGGCCTCGTCCTGCTCGAACCGGACTTCTACGTCGGGGAGAACTTTCCCGACCTGAAAACCTTCGCCGAACCCACCAAACCGATCCTCGAGCTCTCCGCCGCAGCCCTCGCCGCCGAGAAAAACCCGCCACGGCTCCTCGTCCAGGTCACGCTGCGGAAAATCGGCGAGCCCACCATCGAGCTCGCCGGCGACCCCGCGCTCCGCCCCGAGTTCGCCAAGGCGCTCCACGCCAAGCTCGCCGCGCTCCCGCTGCCGCACCCGCCGCTCTGCGACATCCATCTCCGTTTCCAGTCGCTGGCCAAGGGCGAGGAGCCTTTCGCCGCCGCGGCGGCGTACCGCCCGCGCCTGCCACTGCCGGCCAACGTCGCCAACGACGCCTTCGTCGCCTCCTCCCTGCCCGCGCAACTCGCGCTCCTTCGCGACTGGGCGCGTGACGAGGCGCTGCCGCTCCTCGCCCATCAGGCCGCCGGCGTCGATCCGAAGTTCGCCGGCGTCATCGCCACGGGCCGCAAGGTCCAGCAGCTCGACCTCACCAAGCCGCTCGATGTCGAGCAACTCACCTACCGCGACCCCGACTTCTGGCGCGGCGTGATGGAGATGGCGCCCGGCGATCAGCTCGTCGGCGCCATGCCGCTGCTGCTCTTCGTCGCCAACGGCGAGATCGCCAAGGCCGGCCACCTGTACTCCGTCCTCCGCCCCAACGCCCTCGACAAATCCTCGGCCGGCCTCCTCCTCGACCGCCTCGGCGCCATGATCGGGCCCTTCTCCCGCCAGCACAACGACCGCATCCAGGCCGGCATCAAACTCCACGACAAGGGCCGCTACCACGAGGCGATCAAGATCTACCGCGACATCCTCGCCGACTACCCCGGTTCCGCTTGGGCCCGCTACGAGCTGTTCTTCTCCACGCTGTTCAGGGACAAGCTGATGCCACCGAGCTCACAGGCGGACCTCGACCAGCGCTGGGAAGCCGCGGCTGCCGAGATCTACAAGCTCGACCCGCTCTACGACGTCCAGATGACCGGTAGCCGCGGCAAGAACCTCGGCTCGATGATCGACCGCCTCACGCTCCGCTCCATGGAGGAGAAACCGCCTTCCGATCCCATCCAGACCTTCGCGACAAAAGCCGAGATCGCGCTCCATCTCGGGCGCTACGGCGAGGCCGCCCAGACCTATTGGCAGCTGCTCTTCCGCAAGGGCGATGCGCATGTCCAGCTCATCAACGACAAGCAGCCGCGCACACTCACCACCGAGCAGCTGATCACCCGCTACCTCTACTGTCTCGAACAGCTCGGCGCGCCCCAGTGGAAGAGCCAGTTCAAGGGCGACTTCACCGAAGCGTTCAACCAACTCGACACCGAGCTCGCCGCCCACCGCACCCAGTAGGCGCCCTTCGATCCATTCGCATGAATGGATTTGATGACCGCACAGCAGTTTGCTGCTGACGCCTCGGTGCCGGCGTCAAAGCTCCGCCGCCTCTCACTCCTGCCATGCCGGATCCACTCGACGATCGCCTGCGTGCAGCGGCCCAAACGCCACCGGCCGAGCTCCTTTCCAAGCTCGGCCTCTCCGCGGAAGGACTCTCGTGGCGCGAAGCCGCGCTCAAAATCGAGGAGTCCGGCCCCAACGAGATCGCCAGCCACCGGCCGCCCGCCTGGCCCCTCATGCTCTGGCACGCCGTGCGCGATCCGTTCAACGGCGTCCTCTTCCTGCTCTGCGTCGTCTCCGCCGTCACCAAGGACTTCGAGGCCGTCGTCGTCATGGGCGTGATGATCACCGTCAGCGTCGCCCTTCGTTTCTGGCAGGAGCGCAAATCCGTCTCCGAAGCCGAGTCCCTCCGGCAGCTCGTCCGCAACAAGGTCACCGTCCAACGCCGCGGCAACGCCGACCGCCCGTCGCAGCTCAAGCACGACGTCTTCGCCGGCACCGCCGACATCCCCATGCAGGAGCTCGCCCCAGGCGACATCGTCGTCCTCTCCGCCGGCGACATGATCCCGGGCGACGTCCGCCTCCTCGAGTCGCGCGACCTCTTCGTCTCCCAGTCCGCCCTCACCGGCGAATCCATGCCGGTCGAGAAGTCCGCCTCCGGCGCGATCGGCGAGACCGGCGCCCCGCCCGCCGCCCGCCAGAGCATCCTCGACGAGCCCTCCCTCTGCTTCATGGGCAGCAGCATCGTCAGCGGCACCGGCCGCGCCGTCGTCCTCGCCACCGGCGGCGGCACCTACCTCGGCGCGATGGCCGAGAAGCTCGCCGGCCAGCGCCCGCTCACCGCCTTCGACCGCGGCGTCAACCGCGTAAGCTGGCTGCTCATCCGCTTCATGGTCGTGATCGTGCCCGTCGTCTTCCTGCTCAACGGCCTGATCAAGCACCAGTGGCTCGACGCCTTCTTCTTCGCCATCGCAGTCGCCGTCGGCCTCACGCCCGCGATGCTCCCCATGATCGTCAACGCCAACCTCGCCCGCGGCGCCGTCGCCATGGCCCGCCGCAAGACGATCGTGAAGCGCCTCAACTCCATCCAGAACTTCGGCGCGATGGACGTCCTCTGTACCGACAAGACCGGCACACTCACCCAGGACCGCGTCGCCCTCATCCGCCACCTCGACGCCGAGGGCGCCCCCAGCAAGACCGTCCTCGAGCGCGCCTACTGGAACAGCCTCTTCCAGACCGGCCTCAAGAACCTCCTCGACCGCGCCATCATCGACCGCGCCCAGGAGTTCGGCCTGCGCGACGCCGCCCGCGCCGTTGTGAAGATCGACGAGATCCCCTTCGACTTCCAGCGCCGCCGCATGTCCGTCGTGCTCCAGCACCCGCAGCATGGCAACCTCCTCGTCTGCAAGGGCGCCGTCGAGGAGATGCTCGCCCTCTGCACCCGCGTCGAGCGCGCCGGTGCCGTCCAACCCCTCAACGCCGCATTCCTCGACCGGCTCAAAACCCTGCGCGACTCCCTCAACAACGACGGCCTGCGCGTCGTCGCCGTCGCCATGAAGCCGCTCCCACCGCGCCACCGCGGCGTCACCGTCGCCGACGAGGCCGATATGGTCTTCTGCGGCTTTGTCGCCTTCCTCGATCCGCCGAAGGACTCGGCCGCCGAGGCCATCCGCCTCCTCCACGAGAACGGCGTCGCCGTGAAGGTCCTCACCGGCGACAACGCCACCGTTGCCGCCAAGGTCTGCCGCGATGTCGGCCTCCAGGTCGATCGCGTCGTCAGCGGCAGCGACATCGAGGGCACCTCCGACTCCGCTCTCGAGGAGATCGCCGAGCGCACCACCGTCTTCGCCAAGCTCTCGCCGCTCCAGAAGGCCCGTGTCGTCCAGGCGCTCAAGCGCCGCGGCCACACCGTCGGCTTCATGGGCGACGGCATCAACGACGCCACCGCACTGCGCGAGGCCGACGTCGGCATCTCCGTCGACTCCGCCGTCGACGTCGCCAAGGAATCCGCCGACATCATCCTCCTCGAGAAAAGCCTGCTCGTGCTAGAGCAGGGCGTGATCGAGGGCCGCCGCACCTTCGGCAACATCGTCAAGTACATCAAGATGACGGCGTCCTCGAACTTCGGGAACGTCTTCAGCATGCTCATCGCCAGCGCGTTCCTCCCGTTCCTGCCGATGCTCGCCGTGCAGCTTCTCGTCCAGAACCTCCTCTACGACCTCTCGCAGATCTCCATCCCGTGGGACCGCATGGACGAGGATTTCCTCACCCGCCCGCGCCAGTGGGAGGCCGGCTCCATCACCCGCTTCATGTTCTGGATCGGGCCCATCAGCTCCGTCTTCGACATCGTGACGTTCCTGGTGATGTGGTACGTCTTCGGCGCCAACTCCCTCGCCCACGCCTCGCTCTTCCAGTCCGGTTGGTTCGTCGTCGGCCTGCTCACCCAGACGCTCATCGTCCACATGATCCGCACCGAGAAGGTGCCGTTCCTCCAGAGCACCGCCACCGCGCCCGTCGTCCTGCTCACCACCGCGATCATCGCCATCGGCCTGTGGCTGCCGTTCTCGCCGGTCGCCGGCGCGCTCGACATGCAGGCGCTCCCGCGCGGCTTCTTCGTCTTCCTCCCGCTGGTGCTCCTCGGCTACGCCGCCCTCACGCACATCGTGAAGCGCCTCTACATCCGCCGCTACGGCTCCTGGCTGTAACCGGCGACTCGACACGCGCGCCGCGCCGCCAGTCAGGGCGCCGGCGCTGCTGGCTTCACACCGGCGGCGTCGAGGATCAGCCCGGCAAGTTTGTCGTAGTCGCGGTTGAAATGGTGGTCGCCGGGCACCTTCTCGAACCGGCCCACCTCGGGCGAGATCTCGCCGGCGGAGGAGTCCTCGTCCTTCTCGCCGTAAACGATCAGCAGCGGCAGGCCGCGCAGCTTCGCCACTTCCGGCGGCACCGGCAGCGACGTCTTCGGGTCGGGATCCGAAACGAAATCGGTAACATGGAACTCGAAGTCGATCGTGCGTCCGGGCCCCAGCAGGGCCACAAGCCGCAGCGCTGCCCGCTCCTCCGGAGCCAGCCGCGACACTAGGAACGACAGCACATCGGCACCGCGCGAATAGCCGACAACGATCACCCGATCCCGCTTCCACTCCGCACGGAAGCGGCGGATCACTTTCCCGAGATCGGCCGCGGACTCCTCCGGCGTGCGCCGTGTCCAGAAATAGGAGCGGGCGTTCCAGCCGACCACCGGCACATCGGCCCGCGCCAGCCGCGCGCTCACCGCGCGGTCGAGCGCCGCCCAACCGCCGTCCCCAGTGATGAAGATGGCAAACGTCTCCCCGGCCGGTGGCGTCTGCGCCGGTAGTTCGAGCGTGTCCTCAAGCTTCGCCGGCGCGCCAAACGCGGTCATTGCCCACAGTGCGATGATGAACGGCAGTGTTTTCGTCATTTCCGTACAAGACCCGAGAGCCCGCCCGACACCAGCGAGCCGACATCCGCCAGCACCCGCGGCAGCTGCAGCCCTCCCGGCGAGGCGAGGTAGCGAGGCCGCCACTCCGGGTCGAACTTCTCCTTGTAGCGCCTCAGCCCCTGAAAGTTGTAGAACTCTCCGCCACGCTCGAAGAGCAGCGCACCGATCCGGTTCCACAACGGCGCGAGCGGGTGCGTCTCGATGCCGGAGAACGGCGCCATGCCGAGGTTGAACCACTGGTACCCCTCGGCGGCCCCGCGCTGCATGAGCTGGACGAACAGAAATTCCATCGTGCTCGGCGGCGCATCGTCGCTGTGGCGCATGAGATCGACCGAGAGCTCCTGCCGGCCACCGCTCCGCCACACCGTCGCGAACGCCACGAGCTTCCCCTCGCGGAAAACCACGGCCGCCGGAAACCGCCGCACATATTCCGGAGCGAAGAAGCCCAGCGAAAAGCCCTTCTCGCGCGTCTTCCGTCTCGCCAACCACGCGTCGGATACGGCCTGCAACTCGCCGAGCCGGGCCCGCACCTCCTCCGGCTCCCATATCGCAAAGGTGCAGCCCTCCCGAAGCAGCCGGGCGTTGGTCTGCCGCAGGCCCTTGCGCGACGGGCCCTCCAGAGAGAATCCCACCAGCGGCACGCGCGCCTCCTCGCCAAGTTTGAAGAGCGACAATCCGAGATCGACATACAGCGGCAACCGTTCCGCGGAAACCTCATAGAAGACCGTCGCCGCGCCCACGGCATCGCACTGCTCGCGAAACGACCACGCCAGCTCCTCCGCCTCGTCGGGATCGCCCACCGGATCGCCGAGCGCGACCCAGCAGTTGCCCGCCGTTCCGTACATCACAAAGCTGCGGCGCGACTCGCTGAACAGCACCGCCTTGTCGCCGAGCGCGACAAGCTGCGGCTGCGTCTCGGGCGACGAAGACGCTATCGCCCACGCCTCCTCGACCACCTCGGGCGCCGCCGGTTGCACGCGCCGCCGCGCCGGCCGCAGCAACCGCGCCATCCCGTAGGTGGCCAGCACCGCCGCCACTCCCACCGAGGCGCGCAGGAAGCGCGGGGCGTTGCGGTGGAATTCGAAGGTCCACCACAGCTCGTTCGAGTACTCGACATGCTTGAAGGCGAAGAAGCCCAGCCATGTCGTCCCCGCCACCACCAGCGCGATCGCCACCATCCACCCGGTCGTGAAACGATGGTCCCACAGCGACGACCGCCGGTGATAATGCCGATGGCTCAGCGCCAGCGCCGCGGCTGTCGCCGAAAGTGCCGCCGCCTCCTCATAGTCGATGCCCTTCAGCAGCGAGAGCACCGCGCCGGCCACAAGCAGCGCCAGCGTCAACGCCCATGCGGCATTGAGACGCAGCTGCAACGCCCGAGCCAGAAACAGCAGCCCCACGCCCGCCACGCTCGCCAGGAAATGCGAGAACTCGACGACCCCCAGCGGCAGGAATCCGTTGAGCAGATGCAGGCGGCTGCCCACCGCCGGCGTCGCGCCCGAGGCCAGCAGGATCGCACCGGCCAGGAACGTGGCGACCGTCAGCGCCCGCGGCGCCACCAGCCCGACTCCCCGCGAGAGCGCTCCGGCATAACCGGAGACGCGTCGCCAATGTCTCGCCACCGCATCGCCGGCCACCACGCACAACCCAACCGCGAACGGGATCAGGTAGTAGATCGCCCGGTAGGCGACCAGCGACGCCAGCATCTGCGGGTTGCTCGCCCCCGTCGGCAGGCCGAGCAGGATCACCGACTCGAAAACGCCGAGCCCGCCGGGGATGTGGCTGACCAGCCCCGCCGCCACCGCCGCCAGGTAGACGCCGAGAAACCGCAGGAACGGCACATCGCCCGCCGGCAGCAGCGCGTGAAGCACGGAACCGGCGAGTACCATGTCCAGCGCGGCCAGCCCGAGTTGTCCGAGCGCAAGCCGCGGTGTCGGCAACGTCAGCTCCCAATCTCGGATACGGACCGCGCGCCGCACCTTCCAGCAGGCGGCGACATAGCCGGCGAGCAGCGCCAGCAACCCGGCACCGAGCAGCCGCGGCCAGACATGCCCCGCGGCCAGACCAGGGACGCCCGCAGGCGAGAGCAGCACCGCGCCGCCCACACCAACCATGCCCAGCCAGAACGTCAGCGTGCCGAAGACCACAACCTTGCCGATCTCCAGCGCCGAGAGCCCCCACCCCGAGTACAGCCGGTAGCGCACTGCCGCACCGCCAAGCACCGACACACCCACGTTGTAGCTGAAGACGTAGGCCGTGAACGACGCCAGCGCCACGCGCGGGTACGGCAGCCGGCGGCCCGCATACAGCAGCCCCAACCAATCGTAGAGCGTCAGGAGCGCGTAGCTCGCAACGGTCAACACGGCAGCCGCCCACAACTGCACCCGCGGGATCTGCCCAAGTGCAGCCGCGATCTCCCGTGGATGATGTTGCTCGAACTCATGGGTGATCGCCCACAATGCCGCGAGAAACAGCAGCGGGATCAAGACCACCGGCAACCAGCGTAGAGCGCGAGTCATCAGCCCCAAGCAAAGCCGTCCGCCCCTCCACCGCAACGGAGCAATGGCAGGCTCGCCAGCACGCTTGGCAGCGCGCCCGGTTCCTCCACGCTATGTCTCCATGAAGTCCCACCGCAAAGAGCTCTGGTTCGAGGTGCCGGCCCGCCGGGCATTTCTCAACATCACCCCGCAGGTCGAGACCGAGCTGCGCGCCAGCGGCATCCGCGAGGGGCTCTGCCTCGTCAACGCCATGCACATCTCGGCCTCCGTCTTCATCAACGACGACGAGGCGGGCCTGCATGCCGACTTCGAGAAGTGGCTGGAGAAGCTCGCGCCCGAGAAACCACACTCTCAGTACGCCCACAACCACGGCGAGGACAACGCCGACGCCCACCTCAAGCGCCAGATCATGGGCCGCGAGGTTGTCGTCGCGGTGACCGAGGGCCGTCTCGATTTCGGCCCCTGGGAGCAGATCTTCTACGGCGAGTTCGACGGCCTGCGCCGCAAACGCGTCCTCGTGAAGATCGTCGGCGAGTAGCACGGTTCAGATGCCGGCAGTCGACAGCGTTTCGGGCGGCAGCGGATGCGTGGCGGCGATCCACTCGGTAACCGGGCGTCCGCCCTGCAGGTGCTCGACCACTATCCGCTCGCAACGCTCCGGCGTCACACCGCCGTACCACACACCCTCGGGATAGACCAGCAGCCACGGCCCGCCGCGGCAGATGCGCAGGCAGCCGGCCCGCGTGCGCAGCACAGGAAGATCCAGCTCCTTGATGCGGCGTTTCAAGAGATCCCACGTCGCCTGCCCCTCGTCGGCCGAGCAGCAGTTCGGGCCTTGGCAGAGAAAAACGTGGCGGCGGGCTTCGCCGAGCTTCATCGCGGCAAAGGCAACAGAAGGATCTTTCGGTGAGGACATAAGCTTGGAGAAGCGGAGTCAGGACGTGCGAATAACCATGTACTTGAGCGGCACGGAACCGGCATTGCGCAACCCATGAAGAACCAGCTCGGGGCAGAACACGGAAGTCATCGGCCCAACCGTCCGACGCTCGGCACCAAGGAGCACCTCAGCCTCGCCTTCGAGGATGTGAAAGATTTCCTCTCCGGCGTGGACGTGCGGCGGATGCGGCTCCTCGCCGGGATTGATCACCGACACATGCATCCGCAACTGCTGCGCACCGCACCTCTCGTCGACATACGGCATCTTCAGTCCACGCTCGTGGCGATAGGCTCGACGCTCGTCCCAAGAGGAGATCCATGGGTGTTCGGCTTGGCTCATATTCTCAGCCTACGACAACCACATCTGGAGGCCAGCCGCGAGGCGACGCGTCTGCCGAACACAGCAACAGGCCAAGCCGCCTTGGCTTGGCCTGCGAGAATGATGCTACGCGCAAACGCGAAGCGCAGCCGGGACCAACAACGACTCAATGCCGCTGCTGGTTCTCGTCCTTGTTGGGATCCTTCGGTTCTTCCTTCGGCGGAGGCGTCCTGCGCAGCTCACGCGGCGACGGCTGTCTCACCTCGTCGTGCTTCGGCTGCGGCTGGATTCTCCGCGTATCCTCATGAGTTCTCCGCTCCATGCGGCTCCGGTTCGGATCGCCCCGCGGAGGCTGTGGACGCACTTCATGACCACCTTGGTTCGGTGGCCGCACCTGCTGGCTCGGCCGCACAGGCTGCTGCTGAACGGGTTGCGCACTGGGCGGCTGAGGCGCCGGACGAGTAACCACCACGCCACCACCGGGAACGGCGATCGTCTGCGGCCGGCGGTCGGGCGGATTGGCAACCAGTGGTTGTTGCGGCGGCTGCGGCGCGGGATGGGGCCGCGAAGGATTCACGGCGGGGCGGCCGGCCGGTGGCGGCTGCACGGGACGATTGTGCGGATGCTGCGGCACGGGCTTCACCTCCGGCTGAGGCCGCTGTGCCGGAGGTTGGGTGGCAAATGGGGTGCTCGGCGGAGGAGGCTGGACCATGCCCGCAGGCTTGCCCGGGCGGGGTGCCGGAGTGTCGTCATGCCGATTGTGCGGACGGTTGCCGTCGCGGCGGTCTGCGGGCCGCTCGGGCGGGCGCACGTGTTCCGGCTGGTGGTTGTCGGAGGGCCCCACGCCGGGGCGGCGGTCATGATCGCCGCGACGGTCGTCTTTGCGATCCGAGTCGGGACGCCGATCCTTCGGCCATCGGGCGGGACGATGGAAGCGATGCTCCTCACGCCAACGCGGATCGTGGAAACGATCATGCCGGAACGGCGGCGGACAGATCCGGATGCGGCCGCGGTGCCAGGGGTTGTCCCAGGCGTCGAACCAGACCGGGTAGAACACGCCGAAGCCGACATACGAGTAACTGGTCGTCTGGTAGGTCTCGTCCTCGACGATGCCGTCCGGCCAGCGATAATCGTCTCCATAAAACGAGCTCAGGCTGTGCGCGGAAGAGGTCTCGACGACGGTCCACTCGGCCGGGTTTGTCGGGTTGCGGCGCTCGAGTACAGCGTGCACCAAGTAGTCGGCATCGGCCGGGTTCTCGACAAGGACGGAGCCCTTGCCGGCCAGGTAATCGGCGAGGAGCGCGATCACATCGGCGCGTTCGTCGGGCGACGGCGTGCCGCCACGAAACTCCAACACGAGGGCCACCCGGCTGGCGGCGGGAAGTGTCGTGGCGGAATGCACCGGGACAGTGGAGACGGTCTGGTACTCCGTCACACAGCCTGTGGCGCCGAAGGCAAAACCGCTAAGCGCGAGCAGCGCAACGGTCGTGAGGGAAATCTTCATGGGCAGGGGTAAGGATAACTAGTGAAAGTCCGGCAGGAGAGAATCAGCGGGGAATAAACGCTACAAGCCCGCCGATTCCCGGGTTGAATGGCCCATTATCGACAGGATGGGTACCGGTCGGTTCCGTGTATAGAGTCGCCAGGCCGCGGCCAGCCCAGCCATAGCCGCACCGATTCAGTTGCCGCAGGGCGAGAGCTTGCTTGCGCCGTTGGTGACGAGAAACGCACAGCCTGAGCGAACTCAGGCCCTACAACACGATGATTGCACCCCAACAGAGTGACGCGCATCCCGACCGTCTGTTCCCGCCTTAGCCGGCAGCAAGGAGCTTGCGCAAGACCTCGTCGACGAGCTTCGGGTTGGCCTTGCCCTTGCCGGCCTTCATCACCGGGCCCTTGAGGGAGTTGATGGCCTTCTCGTTGCCCGACTTGTACTCGGCCACGGCCTTCGGGTTGCCAGCGATGGCGTCCTGGCACCATTTTTCCAGTTCGCCGGTGTCATTGCTCTGGCGCAGACCGCGGCGGTCGACGATCGGCTCGGGCATCTCGCCCGACTGGAACATCTCGACAAAAACCTCCTTGGCGCTGCTCGACGAGATCGCTCCGCCCTCGACGAGGGCGACGAGCGCCGCGATGTGCGCGGGGCGGACCTTCGACGCGGCGAGCTCGATGCCAGCGGCGCCGAGTTCCCGGAGCAGGTCGTTGGCGATCCAGTTGCCCACCGCCTGCGCCTTCGCGACGCCGGCGAGTTTCGCCGTCTCCTCGAAGTAGTCGCTGAGCGCGCGGTCAGGCACGAGGACAGAGGTGATCGTGTACGGGAGCTTGTAGGTATCGAAGAAACGGCGCTGCTTGTCGAACGGCAGCTCGGGCAGGCCTTCGCGCAACCGCGCCTTCCACGCCTCGTCGACCTTCACGGGCATGAGGTCGGGGTCCGGGAAGTAGCGGTAGTCGTGCGCCATCTCCTTCGAGCGAAGCGACTGCGAGGTGCCGGTCTGGCCGTCGTAGTCGCGAGTCTCCTGGCGGATCGTGCCGCCGCCGAGGACGACCGCGATCTGGCGCTGGATCTCGTGCGCGATGCCGTCGCGGACGAACGAGATGGAGTTGAGGTTCTTGAGCTCGACCTTCGTGCCCAGTTCCTTCTGACCGACGGGGCGGATGGAGATGTTGGCGTCGCAGCGCATCTGGCCCTTCTCCATGTCGCAGTCGGAGATGCCGGCGGCGACGAGGATCATGCGGAAAGCGGTGAGGAAGGCGAAGGCCTCGTCGGCGGACTTGATCGCGGGGTCGGTCACGAGCTCCATGAGCGGCGTGCCGGCGCGGTTGTAGTCGATAAGGCTCTCGGCGGCGCCGTGGTTGAGCTTGCCGACATCCTCCTCGAGGTGGATGCGGGTGAGCGGGATGGTCTTGTGCTCGCCCATGACGTTGCGGGCCGGCCCGGGCAGCTCGATCTCGACGCCGCCGCGCAGGCAGATCGGCTGGTCGTATTGGGAGATCTGGTAATTCTTCGGGCTGTCGGGGTAGAAATAGTTCTTACGGTCCCATTTGCAGACCGGGGCGATCTCGCAGCCGAGGAGGAGGCCGGTCTTGATGATCTTGTCGAGCGCCTCCTTGTTCATGACCGGGAGCGTGCCGGGCAGGGCAAGCACGACGGGGTCGGTGAGCGTGTTCGGCGGCTCGCCGAAACCGGTGGCGACGCGCGTGAACATCTTCGAGCGCGTCTTGAGCTGCACATGGACCTCGAGCCCGATGACGGCTTCGTAGGCAGAGGGAGATTGAGCGGCGGCGGACACGGGAGAAAAGGGGTCAGAGCTGCGGGTGCTTGGTGTGGAAATCGTGGGCACGCTCGTAGGCGTGGGCGATGGAGAGGAGCTCGGCCTCCTTGAACGGCTGGCCGACGATCTGCAGACCGATCGGCAGCCCTTCCGGCGAGAAACCGCACGGCACCGACACGCCGGGCAGGCCGGCGAGGTTGAGCGAGATCGTGAAGATGTCGGCGAGGTACATTTCGAGCGGGTTCGCCGTCTTCTCGCCCTTCTTGAACGCCACCGTGGGCGAGGTGGGCGTGAGCAGCGCATCGACCTCGCGGAAGGCGTTGAGAAAGTCTTGGCGGATCAGCGTGCGGACCTTCTGGGCGCGACCGTAGTAGGCGTCGTAGTAGCCGCTGCTGAGCACATAGGTGCCGAGGATGATGCGGCGCTTCACCTCCGGGCCGAAGCCCTCGGCGCGGGAGTGGTGGTAGATGTCGATGGCGTCGGTCGACTTCGGCGAACGGTGCGTGTAGCGGATGCCGTCGTAGCGGGCGAGGTTCGAGGACGCCTCGGCCGTGGCGATGATGTAGTAGACGGCGATGGCATACTCGGTGTGCGGGAGCGACACCTCGCGGATCTCGCAACCCTGTGCGCGGTACCAGGCGATCGCCTGCTCGACGGCGGCGCGCACCTCGGGCGCGAGGCCCTCGCCGAAGTACTCCTTCGGCACGCCGAGTTTCCACGGGCCGCGGCACTGCTTCGGCGCGGCACGGTAGTCGGGGATCTCGGTGCGGAAGGAGGTGGAGTCCTTCTCGTCGTGGCCGGCGATGGCCTGCAGCGTCATTGCGACGTCCTCGACCGTGTGGCCGAACGGCCCGATCTGGTCGAGCGACGACGCGTAGGCGACGAGGCCGTAGCGCGAGATGAGGCCGTAGGTCGGCTTCAGGCCGACGATACCGCACAACGACGCCGGTTGGCGGATCGAGCCGCCGGTGTCGCTACCGAGGGAAACGGGGACTTGGCCGGCGGCGACTGCCGCGGCGCTGCCGCCCGAGCTGCCGCCGGGGATACGCGAGGTGTCCCACGGGTTGGCGGTGGTTTTGAAGGCTGAGTTCTCCGTCGAGCTGCCCATGGCGAACTCGTCCATGTTGAGCCGGCCGAAGAGCACGGCGCCGGCCCTCTTCAGGCCAAGCGCGGCGGTGGCGTCGTACGGCGAAACGAACTTCTCGAGCATGCGCGAGCCGCAGGTGAGCGGCTGGTTGCGCACGGCGATGACGTCCTTCAGACCCACCGGCACGCCGTCGAGCGGACCACGGGCCTGGCCGGCGGCACGGCGCGCGTCGGACTCGCGGGCCTGGGCGAGGATGTCGGCCTCGTCGAGGGAGAGGAAGGCGTTGATGCGGCCGTCGGTGGCGCGGACCTGCGCGAGGCAGGCCTGGGCAAGTTCGACGGCGGAAACCTGCCGCGCGGCGAGCTGGTCGCTCAACTGGGCGGCGGTCTGGAAAGCGAGTGCGGACGACATTGCGGGAGCGGAAAGGGTTGGCGGAAGGAGGCGCGTTTCGCGCGGCGTGGAGCGCTGGATGCGGCGCAGTTTCGTTCAGCCGCGGATCACTCCACGACCTTCGGCACGGCAATCATGTTGTCGCGCTGGGCGGGGGCATTGCGCAGGGCGTCCTCGACGGAGAGGCCCGGTGCGGGGACGTCGGCGGCCCAGACGTTGTGGACATCGAAGGCGTGGGCGGTGGGCTCAACGCCGCTCACGTCCGCCTGCTTGAGCTTCTCGATGTAGGCGAGCACGTCCCCGAGCTGGCGGGCGTAGGTGGCCTTCTCCTCGGGGGAAAGCGCGAGGCGCGCGAGGTTGGCGCCGTAGTCGATGTCGATGTTGTTGGGTGTATCGGGCATGGCCGGCAGCGGGTAAGGCAGGAGCGTACGGGTCGCCGCGGGGCGTTTTCAACGTCGGATTACCGCCTGATGTTGTTCCCTTAGGCAACCGCTGGCACGTGGACCGCGCGCGTGGACAGGATCGGGATTCTGCGTAAAGCACTGCGTAATCGAGCCGATGAGCAATCTAGCGCTCCCTCCCCAGGCCCGCCTTCCCCCAATGAAAATTCTGGTCGTCGACGATGATCGCATCGCGCGCAAGGTTCTGCGCGCGTTTCTCGAGGAGGCAAACTACGAGGTCCTCGTCGCAGAGGACGGGAGAAGCGCCATCGACATGCTGCTCGGCGGCGACGCCCCTCCCATCGTCATCCTCGATTGGGTCATGCCCGGCATGTCCGGGCCGGAAGTCTGTGCCAAGCTTCGCGCTTCCCGACTGAAGACACGTCCCTACGTGCTGATGCTCAGCGCCAAGACGGACAAGGCCGAGGTCGTGGCCGGACTCGACGCCGGCGCCGACGATTTTCTCTCGAAGCCATTCAACCTCGGCGAACTCCTCGCGCGCCTCCGCGTCGCCCAGCGCATGATCGAATACGAGTTCGATCTGGCGAAGAAGATCGCCGAGTACGAATCGCTCGAGCAACGCCACCAACTCCTCGGCGAACTTATCGCCACCTCGCCCCAGTCCGATCCGACGCACGCCGGAGGCGACGCTACCACGGCACTACCGTCACGCCCTGATGTGCTGATCACCACCGACCAGCTCAGCGGCCTCGCGATCAGCGCGCTCGAACAGTTCGGGGTGGGCCCGGTCCGTATCGTGGAGCCGGTCACACCCTAATCCTCACGATTCCCGGGGTTGGGTGCATTTTGGGTGAAGGCGGCGGG